>CAYPJB010000173.1:0-9043 GCA_964410845.1 uncultured Bacteroidales bacterium
TAAAAACTTTACCTACAAACTAGACGCTCACACCGCCGCCTCCGTCTCCGACATTGCCCGCAGCAGCGGGACGGTGGCCGCGATTTGCTGCCGGAGTAACGCCGCAACCTCCTCCATCCGCACGCCCTCCGCGGCCGAACGTTCAAGTTCACCTGCTACGGCGGCCGGTGAGAAGATGAACCCTGATAATCCGTAATGCCGCCGCGTCAGGTGCAACTTTTTGTTCGGCGTCTTGTTTTACTTCAGGTTCGCCGCTTGCCAGTCTTCCATCCATTGCCTGAACCCAGGATGCTGCTCACGAGCCAATCGTGCTATTTCCTCGCCAGTCGCAGGAAAGTCGATTGAGAGTCGTTTGGACAACCAGTTGCGAAGCGGAGCCGCCTCATTCCACCCTTTGGGCGGTTCGGTCAGGTCGTCCGACTCCACGTCATCGTAGCCCAATCCCAGCAACCGGCAGAACTCAAGTGCGTTGGGTGCCAACACCTTGAACTGGCCTTCCGATTCAAACAACACGACCGGGGCTTGGTCGGGATTCGGGTTTGGCGTCAGCCACAACGCGTAGGATGAGCCTGTCGAACCCCTTCCGAAGATCGCCACTTGGCTTCGTGTGATCGGATCGTTCGGAAACCAACCCTCAGCGTCCTTCTTCCCCCAATCGCAAATCTCGAAGCAGCCGCTGACAGGGTACCCGTGAGCATCCAAATAATCACAGACAGCACGCAGGCAATCGGGTAGCCGAACGCCGTGGGGAAAGTTTGCCTGGACAACATCCGCAAGCATGCAACGCTCCTGATCACCGCTGAGCCTTACTTCGCCGAACGACTGCGTTCACTTGCGGGCCGGCTGCAAGGAACGTGATGTCTCGGAAATCCGTCATGCCGGCCCGTCAGGTGCAACGCTTTTGTTCGGCGTGCTCTAATCGGCGGGCGGCCACACCTGCCGGTTCTCGTGCTCCTCAACCGCGACCCACCCGAGGAAGGCCGCAATCCGTCCAGCCAGTCGATCGTACCAACTCGCATCCCCAGCGTCGGAGCAGACCAACTCCACGATGTCGATGGCGGCGATGAACGAGCCATCGGAGGCGTAACCGCCGGTCGGCCCAGTCTTGGCCAGGACCACAGATACCCACGGTTGACCGGGTGCGCCCTCGAAGGCGACCGGCCCGGTTTGCCGCAACTCCGGGAGGTCAGCTAAGAAGTCGACCAACGGCTGAGCCTCCGCGACTGGCGCTTGGCCAACAGCCGGGGTGATGGTCAAGTACCACGACAAAGCCGTAAGCCTCCGTCGCCGAACTAGTATTAGACAGAAAGAATTCCGTCTAACACCCCTTGACCTTCCGTCTAATTCCAGTCATGCTGTATCAAACGGTCAGCGAACCTATCGCTGATTACCTCTTGATAGTAACTATCTCCAGCAGCTATGTCAAACACCATTTCCCCAACGGCAAGCACTGCGAAGCCACCCAAACTGCTGGACAGGCTGCGGGCGAAAACTCGCCTGCTTCATTACAGCATCCGCACCGAAGAGGCATACGTCGCCTGGGTCACGCAGTACATTCTCTTCCACGGAAAAAGGCATCCTCAAGAGCTGAATGCCCAGCATGTCGAAGCCTTTCTCTCCTACCTGGCCAGTCAGCGGCAACTGGCGGCCAGCACGCAGAACCAGGCCCTGGCGGCCATCCTCTTCCTCTATCAACAGGTGCTGGATATTCACCTGCCCCGGGTCGAATTCCTGCGGGCGAAAACTCCGGAACATCTGCCCGTGGTGCTGAGCATTGACGAAGTGCGTCTGGTATTAGACAGAATGACAGGCACCCATCGCTTGATGGCCGAACTGCTCTACGGTGCTGGTCTACGGGTGCTGGAATGTTGTCGGCTGCGGGTGAAGGATGTGGACTTCGCCCGCCATCAGATTCTGGTGCGGGATGGCAAAGGGGAGAAGGATCGGGTGGTGCCGTTGCCTCGGCGGGTGCAGGAGCGGTTGCGGGAGCAATTGGCGAAGGTGAAGTCGCTGCATGAGAGTGATCTGCTGGCGGGGTATGGGCGGGTGTGGTTGCCTTATGCCTATGCGGCCAAGTGGCCGAGGGCGGAGCGGGAGTTGGGCTGGCAGTATGTGTTCCCTTCGGCGAAGTTGAGTGTTGATCCAAGGGCACAGGGGGCAGTGCTGCGAGAAGAATCCCTCTCACCGTCAGGAAGAACCCCCTCACCTACAGGAGAAAACCCCTCACCCCCAGCCCCTCTCCCCGGGAGGGAGAGGGGAGTGTTGCGTCGGCATCACCTGCATGAAAACACCTTGCAGAAGGAAGTCAAAAAGGCGGTGCGGGCGGTGGGGCTGACCAAGAAAGTGAGTTGCCATACCTTTCGGCACAGCTTTGCGACCCATCTTCTGGAAGGCGGGGCGGACATTCGCACGGTGCAGGAATTGCTGGGCCATGCGGATGTGCGGACGACGATGATCTATACCCACGTATTGCAACGTGGCCCCGGCGGCGTGGTCAGTCCTCTGGATCGGTTGTGATGGCAAGCGTGCCTCAGTCTCCGAGCCGCGACTGTGAGGGAGCGGATTGCCATATAGATATCTTCGTTGCAGACCGCTTACTACGTGCGCGGCTCTGAGTACTTACTCTTCGACTTGCTCTCTGGGCACATCACACTATATTAATAAGCTCGATTCAATATGAGCCAACCGGCTGGAGTGCGCGCACGATGAATGGCATTACGACTGATATCAAAGCGATGTTTCTCGAAAAGGATGATTGCGACGCTGGAACTGTACAGCGTCTCCGAGACGGTCTCGCTCAAGGCCCTACCCAATACCGTGCCTTGCGGGAAGCTGTCGATGCCATGAAGGCCAAGCTCGAAACCGCTGGACCCAACGACAAAAAATGGCACCTGAAGCTGGGCGTGGCCAACTGGTTCCTCGGCCGCACGGGTGATGCTGCCAAGCACCTGCACAAGGCGGACACAGCTCTTTCCCAGTTCTACCTGGGGCGAGCACTGGCTCAGCTCAACGATATCGACGAAGCCCACAAGGCCTTCGAACGGGCGGAAAAGATGGGCTACACCGCTACCCAGGTGCAGCTCCAGCGCGCTGGTCTGTATCTGCACAGCAAGCAGTTGAAGCACGCCAAGGATTTGATCGGCAAGCTCGAAAGCATGAGCAGCCACTCAGGCGAATACCATTTCCAGAAGGGGTGCATTCTGCTGGAGGAAGGTGACAAGAACAACGCTCTCACCAGCTTCGAGAAGGCCATCGAGATTGATGCCAACCATACTGGTGCGCTCTTTCAACTAGGCTACTACAACGATCTCGCCGGCAACGACGAAGAAGCGATTGGCTACTACGAACGTTGCGTTGCCCAGCTCCCTGCCACCCGGGGTGCCCTCAATAACCTGGGTATTCTCTACGAAGACAACAACCAGTACGAGAAGGCCCACAACTGCTATCGCCAGCTCAGCGAAGCGTTTCCGACCGATTTGAAGTCGCGGCTCTTCCTGAAAGATGCTGATGCATCACGCGAGATGTTCTTCGACGAAGATGCTGAACGCCGGTTCGACAAGTTTTCTCAGGTACTGGAAGTGCCTGTCACCGATTTCGAACTGTCGGTTCGCAGTCGCAACTGCTTGAAGAAGATGAATATCCGCACGTTGGGCGACTTGACTCGCGTCACGGAATCGCAGCTGCTGGCCAGCAAGAACTTCGGCGAAACTTCGCTGGATGAGATCAAGGAAATGCTGACCGCCAAGGGCTTGCGTCTGGGCCAGGCACTCGAAGAAGGTGCCCGCTACGACCCACGCTTCCGCTCGAACCAGCCGCAGTACACGCCTGAAGAGCAGGCAGCGATGAACAAGCCGATCAGCGAGCTGAACTTCTCGGTACGTGCCCGCAAGTGCATGAACCGACTGACGATCAGCACCGTGGGCGAACTCATCCAGCGTACTGCTGATGAACTGCTCGAGATGAAGAACTTCGGCCAGACCTCGCTCGTGGAAGTGCGTGAGAAGCTGACGGAACTCAACCTCAAGCTGCGTGGAGACTAATACAAGCCCGACGCGCTAGCGAGGGTGGACCTCGCGTGAAGACTACGTCATTCACTATCGCCAAGCAGAATGTTCATGCGATTGCGTGACATCTCTACTTGGCGATTGTGGTTGACAGGTCGAGAAAGCAAGAGAATCCCTGCTCGCGCTGCGGGCTGGTAAATACACCAATGCCTCCACTCTCCTTTGACCTATTGAAGACCGATGGCCAGGCTCGCCTGGGGCGCGTCACCACGTCGCATGGCAGCTTTGAAACACCCATGTTCATGCCGGTCGGGACGCAGGCCACGGTCAAGGGCCTCACGCCTCGCATGGTGCAGGAGTGTGGCGCCAGCATCATCCTGGGCAATACGTATCACCTCGCCTTGCGGCCCGGTCCCGACATCGTTGCGGAGATGGGCGGCCTGCACCGCTTCATGGATTGGCCCGGCTCCATCCTCACCGATTCCGGTGGCTACCAGATCTTCAGCCTGGCGGAACAACGCAAGATCACCGACCACGGGGCCACCTTCCGTTCTCATATCGATGGAGCACTTCTGGAGTTGACGCCTGAGAAGGCTGTCGAGATTCAGGAGAAGCTTGGCTCCGATATTGCGATGGTGCTGGATGAATGTCCACCCGGGCTGGCGGAGCCTGACGTGGTACGCAATGCCATGCGGCGAAGCATCCTCTGGGCGAAGCGCTGCCAGGATGCACATCGACGAAGCGATCAGGCCCAGTTCGCCATCGTGCAGGGTGGCTTGAACATCGCCTGGCGGGTGGAGTGCGCGGAAGAATTGGCACGGCTCGATTTCCCCGGCTATGCCCTGGGGGGATTCAGCGTCGGCGAACCGACGGAAGAGATGTTGAAGGTGCTCGGTGAAGCAGCTACTGCGCTTCCAGTCCGGAAGCCTCGCTATCTCATGGGTGTCGGCAAGCCCGAAGACATTCTGAACGGCATTGCTCGTGGCATCGACATGTTCGATTGCGTGCTCCCGACCCGCAATGGCCGGAATGCCCAGGCACTCACCTGGGCGGGGCCTTTGCGGCTGAGGAACGCCATTCACAAACGATCAGAACATCCGCTCGATCCCACCTGCCAGTGCTACACCTGCCAGCGGTTCAGTCGGGCGTACCTCAATCATCTCTTCCATGCAGACGAGATGCTGGGGCCGACGTTGCTCTCGCTGCACAACATCCATTTTTACCTCGATCTGGTGAAAGAGGCCCGGCTGGCAATCGCGGAAGGCCGGTTTGCCAGCTTCCTCACTCAGAACCTTGTCCGTTGGCAGGCAAGCACTTACAATCAACAGTCTGACATTGAACCGACTTAAATCTGGTTAACATGCTCGATACCCTTTGTTTGTTGGCACAGGCTGCACCGGCTGGTGGTGGCGCTACTGATCCCGGCCCGATGGGCGGTCTGCAGTTCCCCATCCTTATGTGCATCATGTTCTTTTTTGCCTACTTCATCCTGATTCGCCCCGCGCAGAAACAGGAGAAGGACCGCAAGCTTGCTATCATGAAGCAGCTCAAGAAGGGCGATGATGTCACCTTCAGCGGTGGCATCCTCGGCACCGTGGTCAGCATCAAGGAAAAGACACCAGGTACGCCTGGCGACAACGACGAAATTACCGTGAAAACACTCGAAAGCAAGCTACGCATCCTGAGATCCAGTATCTACACGATCGTGCCCAGTTCCGAGACTGATACTAAAGACGCGGCCTCCGCCTAGGTCGCTGCAACCATCGCTCCAAGCCCTCGGGTCTTCCTGAGGGCTTGCTGATCAAAACAAGTTCCTCTAGCCCCGATTGTGACAATGCAAGCGATCATTTATCTCGTAGTCCTCATTGCCCTGTTCGTCGGTCTGAAGCTTCTCTTCGCTCGGCTCTTCCCGAGCTTTGAATGGCGTCTGCTGACGGTTACCATCCCCATCATCCTCGCTGCCTGGATGACGGTGGTGGCCTACAGGAACTCCGTCAATCCCGATGCGGAAGGCAAACGCTTCACCCTCGGTGTTGATCTCGCGGGCGGATCAATTCTGGTCTATGAAGTTGACCCCAATTTCTGGGACAAGCAGTCGGATGTCTTCAAACGCGACTTTGATGCAGCCCAACTCGCCAGCCGCATCAAGACACGTGTGGATCCCTCGAATTTGCTCGAAACCACCATTCGCCCCATCACCGGTGATGCAGGCCGTCCACCTCGCGTTGAAATCGTGCTCCCCATCAGCAACGATCCCCGCAATAAAACCAGCGCTGGCAAGATTCAGGAAATCAAGCGTCTCATCCAGCAGCAGGGGCAACTCGAGTTCCGCATCCTGGCCCATACCTCATCCATTTCCGAATACAGTGATCGCGATGCCATCAACTCGGCATCGACCCAGCTCACCGGCAAGGCTGACGACCTGGTTCCTCCCGGCAAAACGCCGCCTGCTCCTGCTGGTTACGAAGCTGACTACGAATGGCTCGAACTGGCACCGAGTGAAATTACCACGGTGCGTGATCAGAATGGTCAGCCCTTCCTGACGTCGGAAACCCCCGAAGGCTTCCGCAGGAATGGCGATTACGCCTACTTCAGTTGCCCCAAGCAGCGTACGCCCGGCATCGATGAAAAAGCCACCAGTCTCGGCCGTCACTTCGTGCTGACCCGCAAGCCCATCGCCGACCGCTCGCTCATCACGGGCGACAACATGGACCCTGCCTCCATCTTCCCTGATATGGAAGGGCTCCAGTTCGTCGTTCGTTTCGGCATCAAGGCTGATTCGCAGGATCGCTTCTACGAACTTACCAAGGAAGTCAACAAGCAGATGGCCATCGTCTTCGATGGCAAGGTGATCTCGGCCCCGACGCTGCAATCCCGATTGAACAGTGGTGGTATCATCACCATGGGCGCTTCGGGTGCGGAAGGCCAGCGTCGTGTGACCGAACTGGCCCGCGTGCTGCAGGCTGGTTCACTTCCTGCTGCCCTCCGGTCTGAACCTGTCAGCGAAATGACCATGGGACCAGGCCTCGGTGAAGACACCATTCGCAAAGGCTCCTGGGCAGTGGGAGGCTCGTTCCTCGCTGTCTGCGTCTTCATGATTTATTACTATCGCATGGCAGGGTTTATTGCTGTGACAGCGCTACTTGCCAACTTACTGCTGACAATTGCTTTCCTCGTTTTCGCCAATGCTGCCATCACGCTGCCAGGCCTTGCCGGTCTGGTGCTGATGCTTGGTATGGCAGTCGATGCCAACGTGCTGATTTACGAACGACTCCGGGAAGAACGGGAACGGGGAGCCAATCTGGTCCTGGCCATTCGCAACGCCTACGACCGTGCCTTCCCGACCATTATCGATACCCACTTGACCTCTATCTTTACTGCTGTCGTACTCTATGTCGTCGGCACGGATCAGCTCAAAGGTTTCGGTGTCTCGCTGACGATGGGTCTGGTAATCAGCCTCTTTACCAGCTTGTACATGACCCGTCTCTTCTTCGATATCGCCCTCAGCAAGAATGCCCTGCGCAACCTGACCATGGTCAAACTGTTCAGCAAGCCCAACATCGACTTCATGCGGGTTCGCCATTACTGGTTTACGGGCACCGTCATCCTGTCCCTGTTGGGTTTGATGCTCTTCCTCTACCGTGGCGAAGAAGGCCTCAACATCGATTTTACCGGTGGCACAGCCTATACCTTCGAGTTCAAGGAACCCAAGGCGACCGGTGAAGTTCGCAATGTGATTACATCCATCAAGGAATTGCCCGAACCTTCAGTCGATGCTCTCTACCGCAATGCCGCGGTGGGAACGGGAACCACGTCTGAATTTACGGTTCGAACTACTAACAAGGATGCCATCCAGGTTCGCCAGGCAATCGAGAAGGCTTTCGGCAAGGCCCTGAAATACGTCGAAGTAAAAGCAACACCGATCGCACCTGTCCCTGCAGAGAAACAGGATAAGGACAAACGCGACAAGTCGTTCGAACTTGCTTTCACCAATAAGGAACCTCCTGCCGAAGAAGTCAAGAAGTTCGTCGCTGACTGGTTCAACAAGAACATCCCCGGCAGCAACGAAAGTTACTTCGAAGTTAAAGGCATTAACCCGGGAACGCGTCGTGAAACCTTCAAGGGTGCCACAGTGCAATTCAAGCTGCCCCCTGAGCAGCAGGCCCAGGCACAGCAGCTGGTTGATTATGCCACCAAGTCGTTCAGTCTGCCAGTCTCCGATCGTCTGGAAAACTTCGACAGCCAGCTTGCTGAAGAAACAAGGGGTAAAGCACTTTCTGCCATTCTGCTCTCCTGGCTTGCCATCATCGGCTATCTCTGGTTCCGCTTTGGCAACTGGACCTTCGGCGTGGCTGCAGTCGCCTGCCTCGTGCATGATCTGCTTTTCACCGTAGGCATCATCGCTGCCTGCCATTACATCGTCGGCATGTTTGGTCACGTGCTGCTGATCGAAGACTTCAAGCTGGATCTGCCTGCGGTGGCAGCGTTGCTGACACTGGTGGGTTATTCAGTGAATGACACTATCGTGGTGTTTGATCGTATTCGTGAAACGCGTGGCAAACATCCCGAGTTGACACCGGCGATGATCAATGAAAGTGTCAACAGTACCTTGAGCCGAACGCTGCTTACCTCGCTGACTACCTGGCTGGTGGTGATCGTGCTCTACATCTTCGGTGGCGAAGGCGTCAAACTCTTTGCTTTCGTCATGGTGGTAGGCATCATCATCGGTACCTATAGCTCGATCTTTGTCGCCAGCCCACTGCTTCTCATCCTAGGTGAAGGGCAGAGCAAGCAGCCCGCCAGCAGCAACAGCACCGGCCGCCGCCAACTGCAACCGGCCTAGTACACTACTGCAAACCCACCCAACGCGAGCCGATGGCTCGCGTTTATTTATTTGCCCCCGGCGAGTCGCCGGGGGTGGTTCACGCCAAGTACAGCACGTCTCTCACATCAATTCGCTGCAACAGCAACCCACATTACCGCACGCACCACCCCCGGTCACTGACCGGGGGCTAAGCTACCCATCGTTTTGAGATTCC
>CAYPJB010000174.1:0-9019 GCA_964410845.1 uncultured Bacteroidales bacterium
TTCCTGTACCGATCTACCATCAGGGGCTGATCTACATCTGCACCGGGTATGATACCCCCAAACTGCTGGCCATCCGCGCCGGCGGTAAAGGCGATGTCACCGAAACGCATCTTGCCTGGCAGGTGGGTCGCAACATCGGCCACACTCCCACGCCGGTGCTTGTGGATAACCTTCTGTTTACCGTCGCAGATAACGGCGTGATGAGTTGCCTGGATGCCAGCACGGGTGAACAACGATGGCAGCAACGCGTCCCCGGCAACTATTCTGCATCGGTCTTGCACGCTGACAAGCATCTCTACGTGCTGAATGAACAAGGTGTGTGTACAGTTGTGGAAGCGGCAGCCAAGTTCAAGGAAGTGAGCAAGAACACTTTGCCCGGCCGCACACTGGCGTCTCCCACGCCCTATCAGGGAAAGTTACTCCTGCGAACTGATACAAAACTCTACTGCATTCAGTAGCTGTTTGGTGTAATCTCTTCGCATGGCACACTACTTCAAATATCACACGCTTCAGCAACTCACTGAAGAGTTTCATCGGTTAGAGCTTTCGCTCAGCGCTCAGGAAGACCTGAGTCCGCTCTTTCGTCCACTGACGGTCGGGTCGATCACGCTCCATAACCGCATGTGCATCCACCCCATGGAAGGCTGTGATGGAACGAGTGATGGCCACCCTGGTGAACTCACCCTGCGACGCTATCAGCGTTTTGGCTCTGGCGGAGCATCTCTCATCTGGGGCGAGGCAGCGGCAGTAGTCCCCGAAGCACGTGCCAACCCAAGGCAGCTCATCGCCAATGTTACCCATCTAACGAGTCTGGCGAAACTGGTGGATATCACCCGCAAAGCACATCGGGAGCAATTCCATTCGGAAGTGTTACTTGGCCTCCAGTTGACACACTCCGGACGTTACAGTTGCCAGAGGCCTTTACTGGGAGTGAACGATGTCCTGCTGGATCGCCGCTTGGCTTTACCGGCACATTTGCTCACCGATGATGAGTTGAAGAAGCTGGAAGAAGCCTACGTGGAAGCAGCTCATGTTGCATACCAGGCGGGGTTTCAGTTTGTTGATATCAAGCAATGCCATCGCTATCTCCTGAACGAGATGCTCTCTGCTCGTACCCGTCCCGGCCTCTATGGTGGCAGCTACGAGAACCGCACTCGCCTGGCTCGTAACATCTTTACTCGCATACGTCAGGAATTGCCCAATCTTCTGCTAGCCACCCGAATCAATCTCTTCGATGGCTTGCCCTATCACAAGGCAGCGAACGAGTTGGGAGAGGCAGATATTACTGAGTTGCCGTTAGGAAATTATTGGGGAACGAACCCGCATTCACCCGACCAGGCAGATCTCGAAGAACCACTTCGCTGGATCAGCGAGATGCGAACGATGGGCGTTTCGCTGATCAATTTGACGATGGGGAACCCCTACGCTTCACCACATTACCTGCGTCCGTTTGAGTACCCACCGCCTGATGGCTACCAGACACCGGAACATCCGCTCTTCGGTGTCGATCGGCATGTCAAGCTGGCTGCACAGATACAACAACACGACCCCGGCTTGGCCTGCATCGGCAGCGGTTACAGCTGGCTGCAGGAGTATCTCTTCAATGTCGGTGCTGCCAGCATTGCCAGCGGCAAGATCAGTATGGTTGGTGTCGGACGAGCATCGCTATCGCAGCCTGACTTTGCCAGGCAGCTCATGGAACATGGCAAGCTTGATCGCAAACGCGTCTGCCGGACATTCAGCTACTGCACTGCGCTGATGCGTTCCAAGCACAATGCCGAGGGGCAATTTGTTACCGGCTGTCCACCGTTTGACAAGGAAGTGTACGGCCCGGTCTGGAAGGAAGCGAAGGATACAGCTCCGAAGCGCTAACGGGGCTGCTTCATTCTGGATCATGGAAATGCAATGCGATTTCTTTCGTTGCAACATCCCAGGTGTTTAGATCTTCCACCCGTAACTTCACCCGATACTTCCCTGGCAGATTAATTGAAATGTGAAACCGACCACCTTGAACAGCGGTCTTCTCACCAGGCATCGGCAGAGCGGGACTCGGGTTTTCCGGCAATTTGATGGTCTCCAGTACCTTGCCCGCTTCATCAACAATTTCGCATTGGGCACGGATGTTGGTGTAGTTCTTCTCCACGCCAACACCTGCCACGCTGAAATGAATCTGCACGGTCTGGAACACCGTCAAGCGATGGAGGGAAGCAGGCACTTTGCCTTCCAGGTCATACGTCGCACTACACATGGAAAAGCACAACTGAATGGGCTTGGCCGACAAGGACTTCTGCTGTTCCAGTTTATGAAATTCACCTGCAGCGTGCATCACCATGCGATATTCACCCGCAGGTAGTGAATGTGGCAGCTGCACAGTAATGTAGCTAGAGAGCACATTTTTCGTCACAGGCAATGAGGCGACCGGAATAGTCGAATGCAATATGCGTTCACCCGCTGCATTGAGAATTGCAAAGCCGAGCGTCATTTCTTTTCCGAGTGCCGTCGGATGGTGCAGCCGATACCGCACTGAAAAGACCTGGCCCGGATAAACGGTCATCTGTTTCCAGGCTGGCGCCAGCGGGTTATCGCAGAACTCCAGTTCAGCGAAATGAGGTTTCGGACCGACGGCTACCAGCAGCATCAGGATGAATGAGGACATCTATCTTCTCCACTTCGGACGCTACGGTATACCTCTTCTCTCGCGGGCTGACAATCTCAGCTCCCTCCTACAATGGTGGAATGAACACACAAGACATGCATGAACGCGGAATCATCTGGGATCTCGATGGCACCCTCGTCGATAGCTCGGCACAACACTTCACAGCCTGGGAACTGGTGGCGAAAGAACGGGGCCAGCCATTTACCATGGACGAGTTCAGTCGAACCTTCGGACGCCGCAACCCGGAGATTCTCGGCATGCTCTTCAACATGGAATCCGACCACGCCGAATTGGATGCCCTTGGCCACTACAAGGAAGATCTCTTCCGGGCGGCAGTCAAGCGTGATGGTGTGAAGCTGCTTCCCGGCGCGCTGGATCTAGTCAAGACACTGGCCGAACATGGCTTCCGCCAGGCCATCGGCTCGAGTGCTCCACGGGCAAACATCGAGCTACTGACCGAAGTGGCAGGTCTGGCCCCGTATCTGCAAGGCATCGTTGCCATGGAGGATTGCCAGAAAGGCAAACCTGACCCCGAGGTGTTCCTCAAGGCGGCAGGCAAGCTTGGGGTACTGCCCGGCTGGTGTGTTGTCGTCGAGGATGCAGTCTTCGGGGTGCAGGCTGCTAAAGCTGGCCACTTCAGTTGCATTGCAGTTCGTGGCGGAGGCCATAGCCTGGAGCAGGACTTGCGGGATGCAAAAGCTGATCTGGTAGTGGAATGGTTGACTGCGTTGAACGTACAGCACTTCGCCCGATTGACCAAGTGATGTACACAGGTGATGTACACAGGCTCGATGGCACAGGCATTGCATTGAATGCCTGTACCAGTGGGGTGAACCTAGTTCGTAATGCCCTTGGTCAGCCGCATGAACGCGGTTTCGATGTTGATTTCTTCTTCGACCAGGGCTTGCAGCTTGAAGCCTGCGGGAATTAGGGCTTCAGGGATGAAGCTGCTGTCCGTGATGCCTTCACCAAGGGTGACAGCAATCTGGATGGTGTCGATCCCTTCTTCAGGAATGACGAGCTTGCGCTCTTCAATCTTGCTGACGCTCGGATGGCCTTCGAGATACTTGGCCACCTGTTCCGGACGTTCCGCCACGCGAATGAGATAGACACGCTGCGGGTTCACCCGGCGGAGTGCATCGTTGACGCTGCCATCGTACAAGAGCTGGCCTCGTTCGATGATGCCGATCTTGTTACAGATGTCCCGAAGCTCTGGAAGAATGTGGCTCGAGATCATGATCGTCTTGCCCATGTTCCGCAGTTCCTTGAGCAGACCACGGAACTCGATACGGGCACGGGGATCAAGACCGCTCGCTGGTTCATCCAGCAGCAGTACCAGCGGTTCATGGAGGAGAACACGGGCCAGACCCAGTCGCTGGGTCATGCCACGTGAGAGGCTGGTGACGAGGGCTTCCTTCTTGTATGTCAGATCGACCAGTTCGAGTACCTGTTCGCACTTCTTCCGCCGGGCCGGCCCTTTGATGCGGTATGCCGCTGCAAAGAACTCGAGGTATTCGATGACCTTCATATCGTCGTACACGCCAAAGAAGTCGGGCATGTAGCCGATGGAACGACGGATGTCCTGGGCGTTCTTGTAGATGGAGTAGCCACAGACGTTGGCTTCGCCGAAGGTAGGCGTGAGCAGCGTGGCCAGGATGCGCATCGTGGTGGTCTTGCCTGCACCATTGGGCCCGATGAAGCCATACACATCACCCTTTTCCAGCTTCAAATTAAGCCGGTTGAGGGCGTACAGCTCGCCATACATCTTGGTCAAATCGCGCGTTTCAATCATGTTTATATCCGCAAGCTAATGAATGAGTTGAATGTCGTCTGTTACTTGCCTTCTTCTGCCACGGGGAGGAAGACTCGCAAGTAGGAGGCATGTCGAATGGTGCCGGTGAGCAGATCGTTGCCTGCTGCGTTGGTGAGCTTGAGCCGGGTGCCGAGCGTGCCGCCCTGGTTCAGCTTCGCTGCATCGCCATAGTCGTCTGCAAGAACGCCGATGAGAATGGCTTCGCTGTAGTCTTTCAGTCGCCAGCTCTGGTTCAGGTAGCGGAGAAACTCACTCGATTTGGCTGCGCCTTCAGCCGTGCGACCGGCGAAGATCAGGCTGTTGATATCATTGGCAAAATCAGGCTGTTGACTGTTCGTGCCACTGCGGTCGAGTTTGCGTTCGTAGTAAACGCCACCCATCACGCCGGCTGCACCCTGTGAGGCGACATCCAGTTGGAATTCCTTATCGGGATCAAGATCACCGATATTCCAGACCTTCTCCCCATAATACAGCTTGACCCCTTTCAGCTTGACCGGCAGCTTGGATCTGACTGTCCCCTTGATGCCGAGGCCTTCCTTTTTGCTGAGCTTGTTTTCTATGGGCATCCTGCTGCGATCGAGTGATGCCAGCCAGCGTGCTTCGAGCGACTTCTGTGACCATACCTGGATAGGCAACTGACGAAGGCCTGTTGCTGTCGGGGTGTAGTCGTAATCCCGCTCAAACAACCCACCACTGCTCTGGCCGACCATGCGGGCTCCGCCGTAACTGCTGAACCGGCCAAGCCAGGAAAGTGTGGGAACGGCACCAGTCACGCCTTGCGGCTCGAGGTCAATCTGGTAGTTCTGCAGACGCGGGCTGAAGATGGCTAGCCAACTGGTTCCCATCACCCGTTCCCGCTTGAGATCGACATCGATCAGATCGACCTTGTTGATGCGGAGCTTATCGCCCTTCAGATAATAGGCGCCAAAGTAAGCAGCCAGGCTGACGAGCAGCACGACGGTGGGGAAGGTGATCCAGGTGTATTCCAGTCGCTTGAAGACTTTCTTCAGGACAAAGTAATCGACCGGCCCAATGAGAATGATGTAGAGAGCGATGAAAAGGGCTACGAGAGCGAAAGAGATAACCGGTACATCCCCAAACTCTTCTATGCGGTTGGCCAGGCCGAGCGAAGCATCTTCCCGAGGAGCACCGTAATAGGCATTGACGGCAGGGGTGATGGCCCTGGCCTCGAGCACGGCACTCCAGAAATCCTGCTTGAAATCCCAGGATTGGAAAGCATCCGTATTGGTGTCAAAACCAACGAGCGTAATCTTGCCCAAACCATAGGCAGAACGCACGATCAGCGGCCGTTTGAAACTGGCGTTATCGAGTGCCAGTGAAGCCATCATGACTTTGACATCAGGCTTGGGTTCCAGACGGGCATAGGGAGCCACGATGCCACGGATTTCCGATTTGGATCGTCTGAGGTTCTGGGGAATGGTCTGCTGAATGAAGTCGGACAAGCCAGAGAGTCGCTCCGCTTTCTCAGCTCCTCCGCGGTCAATCTTCATGGGAAGCAGCGGTTCGAGAGGGAAGTCAGTCGGGCTGCCCACCACGCTGGCGTTGCCCGCCACGGTCACGATGAGGTGGCCGCCCTGGAGTATCCATTGTTCGAGTGCTTCGCGGCGAACGGTATCCCGCGCCAACTGTTGTGCCAGGCTGTTGCCAAAGTTCTGACCCGTCGCAATAACGACAGCATCGACGCTTTCATAGCCATACCAGCGGTCCGGTAGTTCAAAGAGTTTGTTGGGGCTGGCGGAGACAACCGTCATCAGCTTCTGGACATTGCGGCCAGTGCTGGTGGCTTCGTTCTCTTCCGGTGTCGCCCGCAGACCGTGTGAGTTGCCGATGTTGACGACCAGCAGATTGTCATGATCGACACTGGTACGGCTTCCAACTCGCATCTTGTCCGGCGAAGGATAGGAGTAGAGATTGTTGATCTCCGTGGAACCGAGCTTGCCACGAAGACGAACCTGGACGCCATTGAAGCTGGTGCTGTCTGAAACTTTGATATAGCTCTGAAAGATACCCCGGCTATTCTCTTTGGAGACGACGACGTTATCCTTGAGGAGGTGTGTATTCCATCCGTCGCTATCTTTGGTAACAACCTCGATGCTGCCCTGGAAGTCAGCAGGCAGGTTGTTCAGTTCCTTGGGTGGACCCACATTGACAATAACAGGTACCCACTTCCCTTCCTTGTACATGTCCATGGAGCCAGCCGGGAATCCCAGACGGACATCCTGAATCTGGATCTGCCGTTCGACAGGAATCTGCTGTGCTTGAAGAAACGAGGGAAACAGCAACCCTAGTACAAGTACCAGTGCAGTCACCAGGCGATTCAATATCTTCCAAGCCATAGAATTGGCATCCATTATGGTTTTTCACCTACACAAGCACAGGGAGCAGCGCCGCAACCTGGACACGCCTTGCCATACTTGTCGGCCAGGGCCTGGTTGAGATCAATCCCCGCCACGTTGGCCAGCGTTGCCAGCCAGGCCAGCACATCGGCAAACTCTTCCGCCAGCGGATGACGCTTGTCCCCCCGCAATGAGGCAGAGAGTTCCCCCACCTCTTCCATGAACCACATAAAGGTACCCTCGATGCCTCGTGAGGCATCCTTGGCACCGTACAACGTACGAATGTGGCGCTGTACCTGATTCAGAGTCCATGCTGTTTCAGGCATCCGACGTGAGCTTTCTGTGCTGAAACTTGTCTCTTCTACAGTATCGCTGCAGGGGGATGGATGCAAGCATGTAATGAGCTGTTTGGTAACGACATCACGTCTCTTGAAGGTCTGCAGTATTTGCCAGGCACTGTCACTTCATGGATTCATGAATATCGCTCCAACTTCCGCATCAATTGGTGTAAGCTAACTGCAGTGGACTCCACGCGCGTTTGTCTAGTGAGTCGTGCATGACATCATCCCCCCGCCGAGGTACAGCAGGTTCACCCTGGTCGGTCTGGCTCATTTTGCTCGTGATGGCTGCCATTTCCGAGTGCGCGGTCATGTTGATCCTACCATGGATCATGCCCGCCGACTCGCCTCGGCTGGTGGAATCAATTGTTGACACCGTGCTGCTTTCCATCCTGTTGTCTCCACTGTTGTGGTGGTTTGTCGTACGTCCGTTGCGAGAAGCCATACAGTTTCGAGAACGTTACATGGCACAGTTGCTTTCTCGCATCGAAGAAGAGCGACGACGCATCGCCCAGGAACTGCACGACAGTGTCGGTCAGTCGTTGACGCTGCTGGTCTCCGGGCTGAAGTCGCTTCATTCTTCCGTTCCGCCGACGGAAATCATCGAACGCAGCACAGAACTGCAGAAGCTCGGCCAGCAATCCCTCAAGGATATCCGGCAGATCATGCTCGGGTTGCGACCGACAATGCTCGACGACCTGGGACTGGCCCCGGCGCTGCAGCGTCTGACGGAAGACACCATGAAGCAATGCCCGCTGCAGATCCGGGTGGTATGCGAACTCGATGCGGGGGCACGCTTGCCACAGAATGTGGAAATCGCCCTGTTTCGCGTCGTGCAGGAGGCGATCACCAACGTTATCAAGCATGCACACGCCCAAAGTATGACGATTGGGCTGCAGCAGGTTGAACAGAGCGTCTTCCTGGATATCTCGGATGATGGTTGTGGCATGGATGCTCGTCAGTTGCAAGAACTGCAGGTGCCTGATGGTCACCTGGGGCTGATCGGGATGCGAGAACGTATCAACATGCTGGAAGGGAAGTTTCAGATTCGTTCCAGTCCGGGGCAAGGAACGCACATCAGTGCAATCATTCCGCTGGGAAGCAAACACCATGGATAAGATCAAGGTCATGCTGGTGGACGACCATACGGTGTTACGTACCGGTCTCAAGGTGTTGATTAATCGCCAGGCTGACATGGAAGTGGTTGGCGAAGCTGGTACAGGGCGTGAAATGCTCCAGGTGGCTCCCAAGGTCCGTCCCGAGGTAGTGGTTCTTGATCTCAGCATGCCTGGTGGCCCCAGCCTGCCATTGATCCAGCAGTTGCAGAATCAGAACAGCAATCTGCAGGTAATGATTCTCAGCATGCACGATGATCCGGCCTACGTGCGAGCTGCCCTGGCTGCAGGCGCTAAGGGCTATGTCGTGAAAACCATCAGTGAAGCAGATTTGCTGGCAGCCATTCGCATGGTGCATCGTGGCCGAGTCTTCGTCGATCTGGATGACGAAGCTCGCACCGCGGAAGTATTCCAGGCGTACTCGCGTCTCCATGCTCCTACTCCCATCAAATTGAGCGAGCGCGAGATCGAGGTGTTGAAGTTGCTGGGGCAGGGGATGACCAATCAGGCCATTGCTGAGCAACTGGATATCAGTCCTAAAACAGTCGCTACCTACCGTGCCCGCCTTGCGGAGAAATTATTGCCTCTCAGAGATTCAATACCCTGTACACTTGTAGGACAGTGTGGTTAAGGAATATCGTATGGCATGCGTAGTCATGGAAGTGCTGCGGAACTGCAGCGGCGCCGGCAACTCGCCCTGGAACGAGTGAAGGACGGTTACACTCAACGAGAAGTTGCCC
>CAYPJB010000175.1:0-8997 GCA_964410845.1 uncultured Bacteroidales bacterium
CGTATCACGGGCAAAGTCGCCAAATTGCTGATGGCGATCGAAGCGGATCGACAGATTGTTGGCAACTTACCTCTGACAGCTCCGATGTTGGAGTCATTACGCCGATCAGCCAAGTTGCTCTCCACACACTTTTCAACTCAGATTGAAGGAAACCAACTCAGTCCATCCCAAGTGCAAGCCGTGGTGGAAGGTGAAGGCAACTTTCCAGGACGCGAAAGGGATGAAGCAGAAGTACGCCACTATTTCAAAGCGATTGAGTACGTTGAACAGCAAAGTAAGCACAAAAAAATATTATCGGAGAAGGAGATCAAAACGATTCACGGTTTGGTGATGACTGGGAGAACCAAGCCGACACCTTATCGTGATGGTCAAAATGTCATTCGGGAAACTCGTTCAGGACGAGTGATCTACATGCCGCCAGAGGCCATGGATGTTCCAATCCTTATGAAGGAGTTGGTGGCATGGATAAATACTTCTCTCCACGATGGTGATCAACCGGTTCCCGTCGTGGCGGCTTTGGCACATTATCAACTGGCGACCATTCACCCGTACTTCGATGGCAATGGCAGAACTGCACGTCTTCTTACTAATCTCGTCTTGCATCGTCATGGTTATGGATTAAGCGGCATTTACTCTCTGGAAGAATATTATGCAGCCAACCTCGAAGGCTACTATGCAGGCTTAACTGTAGGCAACAGCCACAATTACTACTTTGGTCGTGCGGAAGGTGATGTCACACCCTTTGTCACTTATTTCTGTCAGGGGATGGCGACTGCATTCGCCAGTGTTCGTGCCAGAGCAGAGCAAGCCCGCCGAGAGCAGCATATTGATCAGGGAGAGTTGCTACGACAGTTGAATCCACAGCAACGTCATGTGCTCGGCCTTTTTCGTCGGATGCAACATGTGACAAGCAAAGATTTCGCGATGTTTTTCAAGCTGCCTCCGCGTCAAGCCTATTTGTTGTGTGCACGATGGGTGAAGACAGGATTTTTGAAGATCGGGCAATCATCTACGAAGGGGCGAACGTACATGTTGGCGAACAGGTTTGAACATCTTGTAAGGAAAACTTCTCCAGGCCCTTCCGGGCCTGCCTAATGACGAGCACTCCTTTGGAGCGAAGAGGCAATCACCTTTTACCTGGTGTGATTTCTCTTCGTTGAATACCGGCGGAGCCGGTGATGCAGTGTGCCCCGGTTGGAAACCGGGGACAAGAGACCAGGTGTGTCACCTGATGGACACCATTATATGGGAATGGCAGGGGTTGACAGGTTGGAATCGATGGCTGTGACGTGGATGCGTGGATTGGTACCGCCGTGTGGCCTCTTGGGCTGTGCTTGAACAAGCAGACGGTATAGTGTGCGACCTCCCCAGACCATCCACTTCGCCTGAACGCTCACACTTTGCCTGCTCCGGGCACTGACATGCCTTGTCTCTTTACTGCATTTTCATCTTCATCGTTGTCACAGATTTCTTTTTTGCACTGCAGGGCGAACTACGCTTGACCTGCTGGCCTACTATGGGCATCGTGTGGCCATGAACATTCTCGCCCTGGATATTGGAACGTCGTCGGTGAAGTGTGCGGTGCTGAAGGCAGGCACCGGCCAACTCGTCGGCCCCATCGTCAAGACGGCGTACCCCCTGAACCAGTCGCCTGCCGATACGGCGACCATTGATGCAACCGAACTCTGGACCGCGATTGCGTCAGCCATCACCCAGGCAACAGCCAAGCATAAAGTGGATGCGATTGGCATCTCGTGTCTGACCCCTTGCCTGATGCTGTTAGACAAAAAAGACGAACCACTGTTGCCGCTGGTGACGCATCTCGACCGACGAGCGAGGCCAACAGCCAAGGGGCTGGATGCCGCGCATGGGAATGAGTTTCTGCGAGAGACGGGGAATCGTCCGTTGCCTGGCGGGATCAGTTCCATTTTCTTCAAGCACTATGTCACTCAGCATCCTGAACTGCTGCATCAGGTGCATCGCTATCTACATCTCAACAGTTGGCTCTGTTTGAAGCTGACGGGCGAGACGGCATTCGATCCGGGCAACGCCTGCTTCACGGGCCTGTGCAACTGGGATGAACTCAACTGGTCGCCCACGTGGACTTCACTGATGGGTGTACAACCCAGTTGGCTGCCTGCGATTCTGCCGGGGAACACGACCATCGGCGGACTGCGTGCAGAATGGGCATCGGCATGGAAGTTGAAAGCTGGCATTCCCGTGAAGCTCGGCCTGGCTGATACCAGCAGTGCCATCCTGGCTGCAGGGATGGAACCGGGCGATCTGCTGCATCTCGTTGGCACCACTCAGGTGCTCGCCATCCTTACCGATGCACCGGAACCTTCGCCCCTTCGGCTCACTCGTCATCTGGGTGTGGGAGAAAGTTATCTGCACGTCACCCATAACCCAGTCGGTGGCGTTGCTCTCGATTGGCTGCATCAGCTATGCTTTGCGGATGTACCTGAGGATGGCTATTACACGAAGTTCATGCAGGAAGCGATGAAGCGTGACACCGTGGTGACACTCGATCCTCTCTTCCTCGGCGGCGACCGTCTCGAGATCGACGAGAAGAAGGCAGGCTTCCAGCATCTCTCGCTCAGCGTCGATCGTCTCGATCTGCTGGCTGCACTCCTGCAAGCGATGAAAGCAGGCCATCGCTTAGCGTGGAATGGTTTAGGGAGAACCCAACAACCTCGCCGTATCTTCCTCAGTGGCGGTGGAGCAGCGGTGGTACGCGAGTTGTTGCCTGAGTATAGCCAGCTGGAGGTGGTGGAGTTGGATCAGGCTTCGCTGCACGGGGTGGCAAAGTTGTTTGTTGATAACTGATGCAAAGATGCGATAACCAGTGCCACGCTCCGACGGTATGCCCGTCGGGGTGTGATCTCGAAGCACGAGAGTCATTCACTACTTGAGTTTGTTCGTTCGTTGTCTGGATTCACTGTCCTCGCAACCACACCCCGCCGCGAGTACGCGTCGGAGTGTGGCACAGTGGAAAGTTATCTCACGCGGTCCGTCACACTCTTGGCATGGCCCGTCAGGCCTTCGACGTTCGCTACCGTCTCGATGGACTTCGCCAACTGATTCAACCCTTGAGCATCCAGCTTCACGATGCTCACCGGTTTCAGGAAATCATTGGCGTTCAATCCATGAGCAAATCTCGAGGTGCCACCGGTGGGTAGCACGTGCGATGGGCCGGCGGCGTAGTCGCCTACCGCTACCGGAGTGTGCGGGCCGAGGAAGATGGCACCGGCGTTGGTGATGGCTTCGGCATGGTCATCCAGGTTTTTCGTTTGGATGTGCAGATGCTCGGGGGCGATGTCGTTGGTCAGTCGCAACGCTTCGGCTTCATCCCTGGCAATGATGATCGCCCCGAAGCGTTCGAGACATTCACGGGTCAGATCACTTCGGCTGAGGGTGGCTAGGTGATGTTCCAGTTGGGGTAACACTGCTTCCGCCAGCGATCTGCTCCAGGTGATAAGCAGGCTGGCCCCGGGGCTGTGTTCGGCTTGGGCAATGAGATCGAGTGCGACCAGCGAAGGATCAGCTGTTTCATCCGCGAGCACTACCACTTCGCTAGGCCCGGCAATGCTGTCGATGCCCACTTGGCCATAGACGAACTTCTTGGCGAGAGCGACGAAGAGGTTTCCTGGGCCGACGATCATATCGACTTTGGGGAGTTGATTATCCAAACCGTACGCCATCGCTGCAACAGCTTGTGCGCCGCCGAGGCGATAGACTTCGGTAATGCCCAACTCATGGCACGTCGCCAGCACATCAGTGTTGTTGGCACCAAACGGTGTCGGTGGAGCAACGACGACGATTTCTTTCACCCCTGCAGCTTGCGCGGGGACAACGGTCATGAGCAGCGTGGATGGGTATGCTGCTGCGCCACCGGGAACACAAACGCCGATGCGACGCAGTGGACGATAGCGCAAGGTGATTTCGGTACCTGACTGCGGCTCGAGGCGAGCATCACGGTTGAGGATGCCTAGCTGAAAAGTGAGTACATTGTTGCGAATCTGTCGGATCGCTTGCAGCAACTCGGGCTTGGCCTGCTGATGGGCTGCAGCGAGTTCCTCCTTGCTTACCCGCAGGTTCTCCGCCGTCAGATCGAAACGATCAAAGGCACTGGAGAACTTCTGCACTGCTGCAAAGCCTCGCTGCTTGACGTGTTGGCAAATCTTCTGGACGCTCGCACTGGGTGGAATCGCATCGCCGAAGACTTGTTTGGTCACCATCTGGCCTGATGTGGGGACAATGTCGCCATCAGGGGAAAGCAGTTGCCTAAGCTCAGCAAGGAACTGATCAGCTTGCTGGGTAGCACAATCGATGATGCGGAGGTTGAGCATGGGTTAGTTAATGGTTGTTGGTTAGGAGTGTTCGTTTGAGGAATTCATTGTTATTCGCTTGTCCGCCGCCACTGGAGTCTACTTCGCTCCGAAGGAGCCTTCGGTTTTAGCCAGGGGCGGAAGCCCCTGGCGGGATGAGGAGAAGCATCCAAGCCCTGAAGGGGCGTACGATTAATCCCACATGTACTTTTCATCATACTCAATTTCATGTTGGTCAAGGATGATTCTCAATTCTTCCTGATACGTCCGTTTGCGATGATGTTCCATCTGATTTTGAATGTATAACTTCACTGCTTCCATTCCTGACTTACTGACTGAGAATGCAGCGTATCCTTGTTGCCAGGCAAAGTCTCGATGATGCTGATACTCCTTATGTATCCATGCGGAACTATTTGATTTGATGTCTCTCATTAGATCAGATACCGAGATGTCACGTGCTTGATGGATGAGCAGGTGGATGTGGTCAGCAATCCCCCCTGCCTGAACCAATTGACATTTGCGATTGCGAAGGATGCCACCGATGTAGGGGTAGAGACGGACAGCGAGATCAGGTGTGATTAATGGAGCTCGTTGTTTGGTACTGAAGACGAGATGCGTGTGAAGGCAAGCGAACGATTGTGGCATGAGACTTCTCCATTTCGGTCGCTCCTTCGGAGCTTGTTTGCTTACTTTACCATGACCAGGCCCTTCCGGGCCTGGCTAAAATCCATGGCTCCTTTGGAGCCGGTGACAAGGTTTACCAAAGGGCCTCGTAGTTGCACTTCAATCACCAAAAACTTTATCCTCATCGCCTCCTCATCTCCCCACGAAAAACCAACAACCATCCACCAACAACTGTGATGACATTGCCTGCCACTTGGCTTTCTCTGACAATAACACCACGTGTTCGGGGGATATGAATATGTGGCTTGCTCTGATACTCAGTTTGACGGCGGGGCCGAATCAGCAGGATTGGCCGCTGTTTCGTGGTGATATGTTGCAGTCAGGCTACATCGCACAGGCCACTTTTCCCGACAAGCCTGAACAACTCTGGAAGATCACCGTGCCTGAAGGGGTCGATTCCACTGCAGCCATCATCGGCGAGGTGGTGTACCTCGGCACCATTGATGGCAACCTGCTGGCCCTTAATCTCAAAGACGGCAAGCAGCTTTGGAAGTACGCCACCAAGGCGGTGCAATTGAAAGCCTCGGCGGCGGTGAAAGATGGCATCGTCGTGATCGGCGATGGCGAAGGCATTATCCACGCCGTCGACGCCAAGACGGGTGAGAAGAAGTGGACCGTCACCACTAATGGTGAGATTATCTCGTCTGCCAACATCTCAGCGGACAATAAGGTTCTCATTGGCTCGAACGATGAGCACCTCTATTGTCTCGATCTGAAAACCGGCAAGGAATACTGGAAGTATAAGATCGAAGGGCCGATCAACGGCTCGCCAGGCATTGTCGAAGGGCTGACCTTCGTCGCAGGCTGTGATGGTATCCTGCATGTCATCAAACTGGCTGACGGGAAAGTAGTACACAAGGTGCCCATGGGTGGGCCTTCCGGTGCATCCGCTGCCATCGAAGGGGATAGGCTCTACGTCGGTAACATGGAGCGTAGCTTCCTCTGCATCGACTGGAAAAAAGGCGAGGTCGTGTGGGAGTATGAACCACCTAAGACCGCATCGTTCTACTCTTCCGCAGCGATCGCTGATGGCATCGCTGTCGTAGGTGCCCGTGATCGCAAGATTCATGGCATCAACATGAAGGATGGCAAAGGGGCCTGGGTGTTTCAAACCCGTGGTCGGGTGGATTGCTCACCCATCATCCTCGGGAACAAGGTCTACTGTCCGTCAGGCGATGGCATCCTCTACTGCCTGGAACTGAAGACAGGCAAGAAGCTTTGGCAGCAACCCCTTGGTGCCCAAGTCGCTGCTTCATGTGCCTACGGCAGCGGCAAGCTGGTGATCAGCAATGGCGATGGGGCAGTGTTTTGTTTCGGGGCGAAATAGCATGAACTTACCCACCATTGAAGCGAGCAACCAGGAAGCGACGGGGCTAGGCAACTACTTCATCGCCAACTATCCGCCGTTTGCTTATTGGAAGCCTGATTATCTGCCACACGTCGAGGCGATGCTGAGCAAGCCTGCGGTGGCTGGTACGCCTCTCGGGTTGTATCTGCATATTCCGTTCTGTCGCAAACGATGCAAGTTCTGTTACTTCCGGGTGTACACCGATAAGAACGCCCGCGATGTGGAACAGTACGTCACCGGGCTGATGAAGGAACTCGAACTCTACGCAGCCACGCCCTACATCGGGCAGCGTCCTCTGAACTATGTCTACTTCGGTGGAGGCACCCCTTCGTACCTCTCAGCCAAGCAACTCATTGAAGTGTTTGAAGGCATCAAGGCCCGGATGAACTGGAGCAATCCGGAAGAGGTCACCTTTGAATGCGAACCGGGGACGCTGCAACGCCCCAAGCTGGAAGCACTGCGTGGTCTCGGTGTTACTCGTCTTAGTCTGGGCATCGAGAACTTTGACGACCGTATCCTCGAGATCAATGGTCGAGCCCATCGTTCCCCTGAAATCTTCAAAGCCTACGGCTGGTGCAAGGAACTCGGCTTCGAGCAGGTGAACATCGATCTCATTGCAGGCATGGTGGGTGAGACCTGGGACAACTGGAAGGACTGTATCAAGCAGACGCTACAACTGGCACCGGAGAGCATCACCATCTATCAGATGGAGTTGCCCTATAACACGGTCTTTTCGAAGGACATGAACAAACCCGACAGCGACCACCCCGACTTCGCCGACTGGCCTACCAAACGGGCGTGGATGCAGTACGCCATCGATGAACTCAAAGCCAATGGCTACGACCAGTCGTCTGCGTACACGCTGGTGAAGCGGGATGCGAAGGTCTCGTTCGTCTACCGCGATGCTCTCTGGCACGGTGCGGACCTCATCGGCGCCGGCGTGGCCAGCTTCGGTCACCTGGGTGGCATGCATGTGCAGAACCTCGACCAATGGGACAGTTATCTTGGTGCTCTTGAAGCGGGCAAGCTGCCTTTCTCCAGAGCCTTTGTGCTGGAGAACGACGAAAAGCTGATCCGCGAGTTAGTGCTGCAGCTGAAGACAGGACGAGTAGAGAAGCAGTATTTTGCAGAGAAGTTCGGTGTGGACATCGCTCAGCGTTTTGCGGAACCGATCTCGACGCTGAGCAAGCAAGGCTTCCTGGAACAGCGGAACGGCACCTTGGCGGTGACGAGCAAGGGATTGCTCCAGATCGACAAGGAGTTGCCTGAGTTCTTCCTGGCAAAGCACCGCGGGGTGCGGTATACGTAGCACGAGAGATACAAAATGCTGCAGATAGAAGAAACCCCATAAGATAGTCGGCATCGATTCCGATACTCGGACACATGATGATTCGTCAACTCAAGAACATCCCCGGCCTTCGCCAGGTAGGACGTTGGTATGTAAACACGTTCATGGAAGGCAGTGTCACGCCAATCCGAAGCGGCTACGCCAAGGACATGCTCTGGGTACGACGACGTCGCTATGTGAATGCTATGTGGATTGGCGACTACGAAGAGCCCATGCAACAAGCCATTGCAAAGCTCTTGAAACCAGGCTGTACCTTTTACGACATCGGTGCCAATGCCGGGTTCTTCAGCCTGATGGCCTGGAAGTGCATTGGCCCCACGGGCAAAGTGGTGTCCGTTGATCCGGATCGTGCCAACCAGCAGCATTTGCAAGAAATCAAGCTAATCAACAAACTCGATAACTGGCAACTGGTGCAGGAAGCGATCGACGGAAAAATGGGAACGACTATCTTCGAATATGAGTTTGAAGGCGATAGCGGCGGACACCTGGCCCAGAGACAACATTTCGAAGGTGATAATCCAGTACACCGGAAACAATACGAAGTGCCCAGCACCACGATGGATGATCTCTTCCGCCGGCATGGTAAACCTGATGTAATCAAGCTCGACATCGAAGGGTCAGAATACGAAGCATTCAAAACCGGGGCAGAAGAGATGATGTCCAACTATCGTCCTTCACTGGTGCTTGAACTGCATGGCATCGACCGTGCCAGGTTTGTTCAGAGCAGACTAATTGAACATCGCTATATACTTCAAACGCTGACCGGTGATCCTGTCCGGTTCGAGAACAACGCCATCTATCACGCGGTTGCAATACCGCAGTAACGAATTCAACTGCTTACCAGTATCTTCTAGCTACATGCAAGAAATCAGCTATAACTGAAGATATCGACAGAACCATAGAGTACCCCATGTACGTAGTGTCCGAAAATTCAGCGCCTGTTCAGGAAGTCACTCGTTTTGCTGACTTGCAATTGCGTCCTGCTCTTCTCGAAGTGATCAAGCAGGTGGGTTATACTACTCCGAGCCCAATTCAGGCACGCTTCATCCCCGCTGCCCTCACCGGCAAAGATGTGATCGGCAAAGCCCAGACGGGCACCGGGAAGACTTGCGCTTTTCTTCTTCCCATCATCAATCAACTGGATGTAAAGGGCGAACCACCACAGGTACTGATCCTTTCACCCACGCGCGAGCTGACGCAACAGATCGCCGAGGAAGCACTGAAGTTTGCCAAGCCTCTGGGCATCCGCAGCGTAGCCATCATGGGTGGTGAACGGTTTGATAAGCAGA
>CAYPJB010000176.1:0-8989 GCA_964410845.1 uncultured Bacteroidales bacterium
GCCGGGATGAAAAATCCCATCGCCTGAAGCCATCAGAACAGCATCAACCAGCCGACGTGGAGTTCCGGGACGGCTGCGATGCGAAAGCCAAAGGCGGGATCAGCTTCGAAGCTGGGGGAAAACCCCGCGCCACCAGTGGTGGCCCGCTGAAAGAGTTCTCCATCACCAAAGGATCCCCCGCGCATGATGCGATTGAGACCTGAACTGGTCTCGGTCCATTCGTAGACATTGCCGGTCATGTCCAGCGCACCGTAAAAGCTTGCGCTGAGGGGACCAGCGCTGCCAACGGAGGTGACATTTCCCGTGACGCCATTCCAGACGGTGTTGTAATCGTAGTTCACTACATTCGCCCCGGGATTGGCAATGTCCCCCGTAGCCGTAGCAGTCGCTTTGATGGGAATAGCGTCGCTGCGAGTGCCATATAGCCAATAGCTGTTGCCGCTGGCTCCTGGTTCATAGTATGCCGCCTTGTACCATTCGTTTTCCGTCGGGATGACGATACGGGCGGTGGCATTTCGAGTGATGGTGTTGCCATTCGAAGGAACGGCTGTTCCACCTAGCAGCGTGTAGGAACCTGTTTCGGTGTCCGCCGCTCCTTTGCCATTGTTCACCCAATTCACATAGCGGAGAGCATCGAACCAGGAGACGAAGTTGACAGGCTTATTCCCCATGTCGGTCTTGGAGAGATAAAAGTAAGGCGAAGCTATTGTACCTGCCCCGGTTCGGGTAATTCCTCCGCGGAGATCACTGGTCATCAGTGGATTGAATAGCCCGAGGGTATCTGACCCGAAAGTCTCTGATGCCTTGGCATTGAGGAACTCCACATACTCGGCGTTGGTCAGCTCATGCTGGGCAATGGAAAATCCGTAAGGCACCGTGCCCACCGGAGGTCCCAGGCCTGATGCATCGGAAGGGTTGTTGATATTTCCAACGGGCAGCAACGTGGATTGCGCCGAGGCCATTGACGATTGGAAACTCAAGACGGCAGCTATGATGATAATCGAAGCAGATCGATGATGCATGTTGCCCGCTCGTGGGTTGGCATTTAGAAGAAATGCAGGTTCGCAGAGATGTAACGCTCAACCATTGCAAGGTCCGCGGTTTCGCCATCCCCAGCTTACTGGTCGTTACAGTTCAGTTCATCACTAAGATAACCATGATGCAAGCTCAGGCAAGCCTGGCGCCCGGCAGCGTCATGAAGAAGTTGTGCTGTGTAGTAGTTGGGCAATGGAATTATTCACAAGCCGCGGCAATCAGGAGCGGCGCACCGTCAGGTCGCCGGTGGAGCACGCCAGGCGATTGCACACATACATGCGAACTCACGTCGCGCCGCTCCTGGGTGGGCGATACTACGCGGGCTGCTTGTCGGCATGCAGGTAGATGAAACTCTTTCCCAGCTTCCCGCCGTAGTTTCCTGCGGAGATGCGTTCCAATCCAGGCGTTCCTCGTGAAGCGGCGATGGCGGCTTGCATGGCGGCGGCGATGGTGGTCAGGTCGCTGCCGTTCAGGATAATTTCCTGAACGGATGCCACACCGGCAGGCAATCGTGATGCTTCACCCAGCTTGGTCCGAAGCGTCGGGCAGTATTCGGCAAAGGTGCTGCCGACGATGAACTTGTACTTGCTGCCTGCCTTGGAGCCGCTGCCAGCCAGGCCGCCTGGGAAAGGCATGATCACGCCGGGCCGCCGGGCTGCTTCCACTCCCTTCATCGCTGCATCGACAGCAGCATCGGATGTGGTGCCGAAGTACCAGAGGTTTCCCCCCATCAGTCCATCACGGTAGCCAAAACGGCGATCGAGGAAGAACTCACCGCCGAGGATGGGGATCACCCACCCGGGCCGACCGTAGCGTTCCTGGTGGAACTGGTGGCCATCACCAAAGTAGCTGATCTTGCGGCCGAGCCTGAAGTAAGTCTCCGCATCGCGCATGGTGCTGAAGCAGGCAGTGGTGGGGCAGGTGAGTACGTTCTGCCCCACTCGAACGAGCAGCGAACGTTCCAGTTTCTCGGCCCGATCCTTCCAAAAGCGAGGTACGTGGAATTGCACGACCGCTCCCGGACGCCCATCAGGCGTTTGGCCCGGCTCCACATAGTGCGACATCCCCGCTTCGCAATCACACATGATGGTGCTACTGGCATTGCCGGTGCAGGCATGTACAGCCTGATCGACCCAATAGCGATCGCGTGCCGTGATCAGAATCTCGGCGTAGATGCTGCGGAATGCTTCAGCGTAAGTGTCATCAACGGGGGCAAGGTGGTTCATAGTAGTGATATGATACGAGCCAGAAGCGTAGACGTTTGAACCAGTCAATTACCAGGCGCAAACACGGAGATCCCCTGAATTAATTGAAAGTGAGGATCAGTTGTACAGATCTTGAATTGATGGCGTAAGGCAATGGTGCCAATGATCAGGTCGCTTAGTGGCAAACGATGTCCTTGTTCAACTAGTTTTCGCCCGAGTGCTGCCGCCTGTTTCCAATCATCCCATTCCACATTGACGAATTGGAGATGTCTTAATTCAGAAGCCACCCAGTCAGCTTGTTGTTCACGTTTGAAACCTTGGAGAATTTCAGCAAGGATTGGTCCAAGCATCACGACTGCATCGTCGTCGATTAACTGATCGACATATTGCTTCGCAACGGATTGAGGGCGATTGAAGAAAGGCACCCAAATGCAGGTATCAACGATGATCATCGCTTTGGCCATGATTTGAAATCAACTCGCTTGCTTCTAGCTCCTGCCAATTATCCATCATTTCCACCTGGCCACTCAATTCTTTGAGTTTCATTCGCCGCAGATGACGTAAAAATTCAGTCATGGCAAATTTCACTGCCATGACATCATCCTGCAAGTTGGCTGCTTGCTTGATCTCAGCCAGTTCCATTTCTGTCAGCTCGACAGCAATTGACATATTCATGCCTCCTGTCAGCATTATAACCCGATGGATTAGTCAGCCAATACGGAAAGAAGTCATTATCTCAACGAGTTTTTGCGACTGGTCGCTGATGGGGCTACTTCATTTCGCTACTTACTACTCGCTACTCTACCGTTGACGCACCATCATCCGCTCTTCATAATGCCACTGCCACCTTTGCGTTGCACCTGGGCTACCCATGCTGAATTATGAGATCAAGATCTTCACCGGACGGGCTAACCCCATCCTGGCTCACGAAATTGCTTCGTACCTGGGGTTGACCCTCGGCAAGCATACGCCTGGCAACTTCCCCGACGGTGAAATCAGCTACCGCATCGATGAAGATGTGCGTGGCCGCGATGTCTTCATCGTGCAGCCTACCTGCTCGCCCGTCAACGAAACGTTGATGGAACTGCTGATCATGATAGATGCGTTCCGCCGGGCCTCCGCGGCGCGTATCGCTGTGGTGCTGCCCTACTACGGCTATGCCCGGCAGGATCGCAAAGACCAAGGCCGTGTGCCCATCACGGCCAAACTAGTCGCCGATCTTATCACCAAAGCCGGGGCTAGTCGAGTGCTCACTCTCGATCTGCACGCTGCCCAGATTCAAGGCTTCTTTGATATCCCCGTTGATCACCTGATGGCTGGCCCCATTTTCGTCCGCTACCTGCGGGATCAGCGCTATCGCCCCGAAGACATTGTGTTTGTCAGCCCTGACGAAGGCCGCGTCAAGACTTCCGTCTTCTACCAGAAACGGCTCGGCGGTGAACTGGCCATCGTCGATAAGCGACGAACCAGTGCCACCGAAACCAAGCAGGCCAACCTCATTGGTGCCAGCCTCAAGGATAAAATCTGCTTCATGTTCGATGACATGATCTCGACGGGTGGCAGCATCGTGGGTGCTGCAAACATCGCCAAGGCTGCCGGTGCGAGAGAAGTCCATATCTTTGCCACGCATGCCATCCTCTGTGGTCAGGCAGTGGAAAAACTCCGTGATGCACCGATCAACAGCATCGTGGTCACGAACACGATCCCCGTTCCGCCGCAGAAACAGCTTCCCAACATGAAGACTCTCTCGGTAGGCCCGCTGCTAGGCGAAGCGATTCGTCGTCTGCACAGCAACGAATCGGTAAGCCGATTGTTTGATCCGCTGTAACACAGCTTTCACGGACAAATCGACATACTTTCGAGAAATTCTGCCAGGTGTACGACCGAGCGGGCAGGATCATTACCGGTACAGAGCAGATTGAGGTGAGCGTACTGCTGATAGAGAGGATGCCTTTCCTCCCAGAGGTCGCGAATCGTTTTGCCCGGGGCGATGACTACCCCGCGGGCTTTGAGATCGCCGAGACGCTGCTGCAGATCGGCAAGAGGTACATCGATGTACACCACCGTGCTGATGCGGCGAAGATGCTGCATGGAAGCATCGACATAAACGACGCTGCCACCCGGCGAGATCACTTGATGTTCCCCCGTTACCTGTTGCACGTAGCGGGCTTCAACATCGAGAAAACGAGTGAATCCCACATCATCGATGATTTCTTCCAGCCTTTTCCCTTCGCCCGTCTCAATGGAATGATCGACATCGAGGAAGGTCCAATCCCAGCGGCGAGCCAGTCCCTGGCCGATGGTGCTCTTGCCGGAGCCGGGCATACCGATGAGCGTAATATTGCGATGGGGATTTGACATGGTGTCATCACGGAACGACGTTACAATCTTCACTGCTGGAGCACGGGAGAAGATTCTTGGCTGATTCTATGAGTACGGCGAGCGTTGGAAGCCGTGTCGTTTGTACAGCATGTGGCTGTCTCTGTGATGACATTCTGCCTGATGGCAGCAACCTTTGTTCGATGGGCAAGGTCTACTGGCAGCACATGCCTGCAGTCGAGGTGCAATGCTGGCAGCAAGGTAAGCCAGCTACACTTGAACAATCGCTTGCCACGTCAGCCAGGATACTCCGGGATGCGAAGGCACCGGGGATCGTCGGACTAAATCTGGTCAGCACCGAAACCTGCACAGCAGCGGTGGCGTTAGCCCGGCAGTTAAAGTGCTGGCTCAGCCCCTGGCCGGCTGATCCGTTACGCTTCTGGGGTCATTCCGCACCCGACCTGGCACTCAGCCGGGCGGAAATGCAAGCTGGAGCGGATCTCGTCATCTACCTGGGCTTTCCGGATGGTGTGGATGCAGTGCAGCCTCGCCATCGCGAACGGCATTTGTCGCGTGGGTTGGGAATGGATCGGCCACAACTGCATTTGCCCTGGGATTCTGATGAAGGGTTAAAGCACACTCTTGAACTACGCCTGCTATTGGAACGAGGAGACAGTGCTTCACCGGAGGTGACAGCCGTGGCGGATGCCATCAGCAAGGCACAGTGCATTCAAGTGTATGTGCTCGCAAGCGTAGCACAACACTTTCCTGGCATGGTCACCCACTGGCAGGCGCTGGCGGCGAAGCAGCGTGGCCAGCGTCGGATGGGCGTGGCCCTGCTCGGCAGCACGGGCAAAGCACGTACCGTCACCGAGACCCTTACCTGGCTGACCGGGTATCCTGGACCGGTGAACTTCTCTACAGGCGAACCCGAGTACCTGCCCCACATTGGCGAAGTGGAAGCACTTCTGGCTAGAAAGGCCTGCGACCTCTTGCTCTGGGTGGGAATGCCTCCCCTGACTGCTAGCATGGCCACCAACCTGGTTCTTGCATCAGCACCGATCAACGACGCAGCCGCCTCCTGGCAGGTTCCGGGGTTACATCCGAAGCTCGACGCCCATGTCATCCGTGGCGATGGCGTGATGCTTCGCCTGGCAGGTAGTTCACCGGGGCTGGCTGATCCGATGGCTACCGTCTTGCAGCGTCTGTTGGAGGAACTGTCACGATGACCCAGCGGCTCCTCATTACCGGTGGCACGGTCTACGACCCGATGCATCAGATCGATGGCAGCGTGCAGGATATCCGCATCGAAGATGGCAGGATTGTAGCTGCATTCATTGCTGAGCAAGGTATCAGCAAGATTGATGCCCGTGGCATGGTCGTGATGCCGGGCGGGGTGGATATCCATTGCCACATTGCTGGACCCAGCGTCAATCGGGCCCGCAGGTTGCTGCCCGAGGTGGTAAGCACGCCGGGACCGACGCTGCTAGCTTCCACCGAGCGGACCGGGCAAAAATATGCAGCGCTGGGGTATACTACAGCCATCGAGGCAGCCATCGCTGCCACCGGTGCCCGGCAGGCACACTTCGAACTGGAAGCCACGCCGAACCTCAGTGCAGGGTTCCTGCTGTTGCTGGCGAACCATGAACAAGTTCTGCAGACGATAGCGAGAGGCAGCGGAACGGAACTTCGAGATCTCGTCAGTGCCTTGCTGCATCGCACCGGTGCGTACGGCATCAAGATCGTGAACCCCGGTGCGGTGGCCTCCTGGCAGCGGCATGGGGGCAACCCGCTCGAGGTGGAATCAATCGATCAGCCGCTCGGCAGCAGTGCAGTTACACCCAGGCAGATACTCACGCGACTTGCCGATGTCGCCACCGAACTGAAGTTGCCTCACCCGATCCATGTGCATGCCAATCGGCTTGGGGTGCCGGGGAATATTGACATGACCCTGCAGACGCTGCGGGCTCTCGAAGGTCGTCGTCATCATCTGACGCATGTGCAATTTCACAGCTATGGCAACAACCAGGGGAAGGTGACGAGTGCAGCGGCCCGGCTGATGGAATACCTCAATGCGCATCCCGAATCCACCTGCGATATCGGGCAGGTGATGTTTGGCTCCGCTGTCACCGTCACCGAAGATTCACCGCTGGAGTACCTGCTCTGGCAACTGACGGGACAGCGGTACGTCAATCTCGATATCGAACTGGAGTCTGGCTGTGGCATGCTGCCTTTCGAATTCAAGGACAAGGTAACGCTGCACGCATGGCAGTGGGCTATTGGGCTGGAACTCTTTTTGCTTGCTGCGAACCCCTGGCAGGTGGCACTCTCGACCGATCATCCCAATGGTGCTTCTTTCCTGGCGTATCCGCAGATCATTGCCTTGCTGATGGATGCAGCCTACCGGCGTGAACAACTGGACCGTTTGCCTGCGGAGGTGCGGGAGCAGTCGTTGCTGAAGGACTTGCAGCGTGAGTATACTTTGAACGAGATCGCCATCATCACCCGGGCAGGCCCGGCAAGCATCCTGGGGCTGACTCAACACGGGCATCTGGGAGTGGGTGCATCAGGGGATGTCACTCTCTACGCCGATCAGCAGGATCGCCAGGCGATGTTCAGTTCGCCTCGTTATGTGATCAAGGCTGGGCAGATCATCGTGCAGGAAGGCCATCTACGATGCCAGGTCGCCAGTTCACCACTGGTGTGCGACGTTCCCCTGGAACCCAGCGGCGAGAAACTCCTCCGCCAGTGGTTCGCCGACAAAGGCAGCTACTCTTACGAACAGTTCGGGATGACGCTACGCCATCGGGAGCGGATGGGAGCCAGCTAGGATCGGAAGTTATTTCCGTATGAAGACCTCGCTGACATCCTGATTCTTGCCATCGTTGCGACCAATCAGTTGCCACAACAGCTTGGGCTTGGCTTTAATATTGAAAGGCTGCACATGTGCATCGCCGAAGGCGACGTGGGCCCAACCGTTATTCTTGGGGCTACTCAGCTTGGGAAGGTTTTCTACGGTGCCATCGAACAGCAGGTCTTCGGGCTTGGTCCAGGGTACTGCCTTGGAGGCTGCATCGGTCAGGACGAAAGTGTTGGAGGTGCCATCCTGCACGGTGAGCATGCCGAGGGTCATCTTGCCATCTTCCAGAATCGCAGCACCGGGCTTGGTGGCTTTCTTGCTGTAGAAGACCTGATAGACCGTATGATCGGCTGGCACGTTCTTAGCAGAAGGATGCTTGAAGATGTCAGGCATCTTGCTGAGCAGCTTCTTGTTATGGTCACTGTCCCAGGGTTCATCGAACTTGAATTCCTTGTAGAGATGATCGTGCCCCAGATAGGGAAGCAACTGCACCCGCCAGCTGAGCAGCGGCTTGCCATCTTTGCTCATGATGCACTGATTGGGCAGGCGATTGTAATCATTGTGGAAGTAGTGCATGGCTATCAGCATATCGCGAAGCTTCTTGCTGTTGTGCTCATCGCCGGCGTTCTTGGCGAAGGATTCTGCCAGCACCTGCGTCATTGGCTTCAGTCGATCAGCACTGGCACCGAGTGACCAGGTTGCACCTTGTACCTCGGGCTTCAACTGACTGGCAATCTGTTGGAAGACCTTGAAGTTCGGAGAAGTGTAGGGTTCGCTGGCTTCCTTCGTCAAAGTCTTCATCATGGCTTGCCAGAGCCTGTCAATCTCCTGGGCTTGTGCTGGCTCTTTGGTCTGGATAGTAACACTACCCTCAATTCTCGGGGGCAAGCTGCCTTGCAGATACACCCAGTCGATACCGGCCAAAAGCTTGGTCATCGAACCTGTCCCGAGTTCGGGAGGCAGCTTGGGTAGGGTTTCAGCCAGTACCTTGCGGAAGTCAGTTGAGGGGATGAGGAAGAGTTGCATCGGTGCAGCCTGGGATTTCGCGAGTGCTGCAGCGAGTTCTGTCCGAGGAAAGGGCTTCACTACCTTCATGGTCAGCACAGTGCTGGAAATACCTACCACCAGGTAGTCGTCAACGATGGCATACTCGGCCTTGGTGATCCGAGTGAACCAAGCGGGCTGATTCCGGAACGGTGCGGAGTCGCCGAAAGCAATCAGCGATGCCACCTCTGCTGCTTTGGACTTGTCGGGGAGTGGCACATAGAACACCGGGCCATCGAACACGCTGATCTGATGAAAGAGCATGAAGATCTGATGGATGCCGAGCTTGGCCAGGCCTTCCTTGCTGGCCTGGAACTGCTTCAGGTATTTCCTGACGATGTCATCACCGGGGAGGTTGAAGCTCTCCAGCAGCTTGGCTGTTGCAGTCAAGTCCATCTTCTGCAGATCAAACTGCCCGACGGCCAAGGTCATGCCATCGACAAAGCGAGTCAGGTGGCGATGGTTGGCATCTGCTTGAGCATGCAGCAGACTGCCCAATGACGCTATGACAAGACTGACCAGTATT
>CAYPJB010000177.1:0-8941 GCA_964410845.1 uncultured Bacteroidales bacterium
GTCGAAGCGGAAACCCCTTACTTTACTCAGCCACCTGCACGCACCAGCAGGCCGACGGGAAAGTTGCCTGCAGGCATGAAGGTGGGGATTGCCCGGCACAAGCGGAATGTGCCTGGGTACTTGTTTGTCTACTCCTACGAAGGTCCGGATCAGCCGGCCAACTATCAAGGCTACATTAGTGCAGCTGCGTTCACACCTCATCCACTGGGGCCAGTGCTGGCTGATATCCAGGGGCCCGGCTGTGTCACCCGGTTATGGTCGTCGAATCCGGGCGAAGCGGGGCGAGTGAGAATCTTTCTCGACAATCAGCCACAACAACAACTGGAAGCGAAACTGCTCGATCTGCTCAGTGGGCAATGGGAGATTCAGCAAGCGGACAAGAAGGTGAAGCCCATCCCGTCGCCGTGGGCCAGCGAGAAGGCCCGGGGCTACGAGATGGTCTTTCCCATTCCGTTTCAACAGCGGTGCCTGATCGTGGCGGATCGTCCCGGAGTGCAGTACCAGGTGCAGTGGCGGGCGTATGCTGCTGATGCAGCACTCCCTTCCTTTTCTGTACAGGAACTCCTGGAGCAGCAGCCACTTCTGACGAAGTTGGCGGAGCAGATTACTGCACTGAACACCCCTTCGACAGCGGCTCTCGCTCAGAAGTTAGCGGGAAGCAAACTGGCAGAAAAGCCTGATGTGCAACAAATCTCGCTGGAACAGCCACTCCTGGGGCCGGGGCAATCACGTCAGATCGACCTGCTCCAGGGGCCTGGCGACAATCCCAGCCGAGCCATTGTCTTGCTGGAAGCGAACGTGCAGGCGGATCGGATGATGAATGCACTGCGCAACATTGTGCTCAGCATCACCTTTGATTCCGCCAGAGAACCGCAGGTCGAAGTGCCGCTGGGTGATTTCTTCGGCACCGCACCGGGGGCGAACATGGTCGGGCTGCTCCCCTGGCGAAGCTCACCCAATGGCAAGCTGGCAAGTCACTGGATTATGCCATACGCCAAGCACGCTCGGGTCACTGTGAAGAATCTGGATGACCAGCCAGTGACCGTGCAACTGACGCTGACTCATGTGCCCTATACCTGGAATGAGCAGAGCCTGTACTTCCATAGCAATTGGCGGACAAGCAGTTTTACCAGCAGGCCGTTTCAGGATTGGTCGCTGCTGCAGGTGCAGGGCACGGGGCATCTCGCGGGCACACACCTGGCTGTCTACAACCCCGCGAAAGAATGGTGGGGCGAAGGGGACAGCAAGGTCTGGATCGATGGTCACACCTTTCCATCGCTCTGGGGCACCGGCACCGAGGATGACTTTGGCCTCGGCTGGGCAGAGAAAACGCTCTTCAGTTCTCCCTGGCGTGGTCAACCTCGACATGATGGCCAGCGTACGGGGCATGAAGGGTTCACCAGCCTGCTGCGAGCCAGGCTTCTCGACCGAATCAGTTTTCAAAAGAGCTTGCGATATGATCTCGAAGTCAGGCATGATCAGCCTAACGTCAACCTGCAATATGCGGCGACATCGTTCTGGTATGCACTACCTGGGGCACGTCTCGAACGGATGAACCTGACAGCGGAGACGTTGCGAGGCAGTTTGCCGGGAGGTCAGCCTTGAGCGTTGCCTGGCCCGAGGCATTCTGGTTCGCTCCTGTGCTGTTGCTGTTCTATCCATTGTGGCGATGGCGCGAGAAACAGCGGCCGACGCTGCTTTACCCCGATACCCGGTTTCTGCAGGTTTCTGCATCTCGCCGGGTGTGGCTGGCTCGCTGGTTGCCATTACTGGGACGATGGCTGGTGGGAGTTCTGCTCCTGCTGGCACTCGCGAATCCTCGATGGCCGGTGCCTGGCAGTCAGATTCCGAGCGAAGGCATTGCCCTCATGTTCGTGCTCGATGTCAGTGGCAGCATGGCTGAGCGCGATGTGCTGCTCGATGGTCAGCCGGTCACGAGGTTGCAGGCAGCCTGCTCCGTGCTGAAGCGATACCTTGCTGGGAGTGGTGCCAGTGCGAGAGGGAATGATGCTATTGGCCTGGTGACCTTTGCATTGCGGCCTATCGATGTCTGTCCGCCAACGTTGAGCCATGCTTCGGTGGAATACTTCCTGAATCAGGCGCAGCCTATCGGTACGGTGCCTGACAGCAGTACCAATATTGGTGATGCGATGGGGGTAGCAGTCGATCTGCTTCGGCGTAGTGGCCTGAAGAGCCAGTCGATGGTCCTGATCAGCGACGGCGAACATACGGTGCCTGCTGAGATCGATAAAGATGCTTTGAAGCCTCGCCAGGCTGCACAACTCGCTGCTGCGTTCGGTATCCGTGTTCACACCATCTTTCTCAGCGGTTCACCGGGTGGCGATGCAACAAAACTGGCCGAACAGCGACGTGCCGAGGCGACGCTGCGAAGTGTCTCGGAGATGACGCAGGGGCAGGCGAGCCTGGCGAGCGATGGCGATAGCCTGGCGTTGATCAGTCAGAAACTAGATACGCTGGAGAAGTCGCGGATTACGAGTTTCCTGTACACCGAATATCTGGAAGGCAGGCCGTGGTTGTTAGCTCTCGCCCTGGTGGTGTTGTGCGCCACCATAGTATTGGAAGAGACGTGGTTGCGGGTGGTGCCTTAGTAGTTATCGCCCATACCAGGCGATCAATCGATCGAGTTCCTTTTGTCCGAAGAGGATACGGGTAGCAAACTGCTGGCGGAAGTGGCCGAGGAGGGGGTTGTAGCCATAGTTCTCGTCAATGACGGTAATAGCTTTATAGATGGCGGCGGGTTGGCCCTGGTCGAGGTAGCCTCGTGCGAGCCAGAGGATGCAGGGTAGAGTAAGGGCAAGAAAGGCAATCCCTTCCCAGACGCCAAGGTCATAGCACGTGGGGCCGAAGAACTGGCATGATTCAATCTTGACCGTGTAGTAGCGCTCAAGGGCTTCGAGTGATGCTGGTTCAAGCGGCCCGAGCGGTTTCTCGAATTCGCGCAGATCAAGCACCGGCAGGCCTTTCTGAAGCCTAGGCAGTTGCCCTTGGCCAGAGACGATCCGCATCATGGCAGCCACCAATGCCCATCGGCTGCGAGCGGCCACGCCGCGACGGAGGCCTGAATCTTTCCGGAGAAAGATGGCCAGCGAGGAGCGAAATAGTGTTCGCCCCACCCAGTTGGGTAGCGGATACTTGCTCAGGTCGCGAGGCACCTCGGCGCCAATGCTGATAGTGACGACATCCAGGAATTCCTTGAGCCGTTTGCCGGTGATCTTGTCGAACTTGGCTTGCTTGCACAGGCGTGTCAGTTCGAGCAGGCGTAACATTCGGCGTGGGAAGATGTCGTTGCTGTCACGAATGATGTTGAGCATCGCCTTCAGGAAGACATTCATGTCTTCCCAGGAGATCGTGGTGCGTCCTTGTAATATCGGCAAGCGTTCGAGGCGAGCGTCCTCAGCTGCACGGGCCGTGGAGGTGGTGGCAGCCCGGATCTCCGGTTCGTCCCAGTGCTCCATTTCCGTGGCATAGCTCTGGATATCCTGCTTCTGTGCCGTCAGCCCTCGCCCCTTGTTGGCGGTGGCAGAGGGGCAGGCGAAACGCATGCTCACTCGCCATTGCTTCCCGGTCGGCACCAGGATGAACGGGTAAAGCCGGCAAGCGAATGGCTTGGCGTCGAGCCCGAACTTGCCGTGGATCTTGCAGAGACCCTTATCGTCGAGGAAGATGCAGTGATCGTTGATGGTCCGCAGGCGGTATTTCTTCTTCCAGAACTTCCACCAGGGCGAATGGCGAACGAAGAGAGGTTTGCCAGCGAACTCAGGCACCTTGTCCCAACCCTGTCCTTCAATGCGTTTCTTTTCAGCATCAGACACCGGCACAACGTAGTCGGTGCAGCAGTTACCACACTGGTGGCAATCCCAGTTCTGAATGACAGGCAAGGTATGCAGCGGGCGTGTGGACATGGTCACGGAGTTCATATGATGGGAGCCATCTCCAGGCACCCCAAGGGCAAACTATTTTAAGGGCGATCGAGAAGCAAAGCGAGATCGTTACAATGTTTCGCTTCCAGGGTGGTCGCGGTCATCAAGGAGTACGATGGCCTGGCATGCGATTGCTTCGCTGCGACCGATGTGCCCGACATGTTCGCCAGTTTTTGCTTTAATGTTGACGCGATCGACGGTGAGCCCCATCAGCTTGGCCAGGTTTTCACGAAGGAGCGTCTTGACCGGGCCCAATTTAGGCTCCTGGGCATGAATAATGACATCGACATTCATCACCTTGAAGCCTTTGACATAAAGCCGTGCCAGGGTGGCTTCGAGGAAGAGTACCGAATCGGCATTCAGGTAGGAGGGATCATCGTCCGGGAAGGCATCGCCGATGTCTCCCAGGCCTGCGGCACCCAGGAGGGCATCCACAACCGAATGTAGTACCACATCAGCATCGCTATGCCCCGCCAGGCCTTTGGTATGTTCGATGCGAAGACCAGAGAGAATGAGCGGTCGACCTTCGACCAGTCGATGGGTATCGTGTCCTAGGCCAACACGCACGGGTTACTCCTTCATGGTAATAATCACAATGGCATTGTAGGGACAGTCGGCTAGACTCTGCCTATTTTGCCATATGCTTGTTGTGGCATTCGAAATAGAAGGTGAACCGGTTCCAGTACGGGTTGCTCCAATTTCACTTTTTGGGCATACTTGTTCGGGGTTCATCTACATTCTCGTGCAATAACTTCAGCTAGAGGCAGTGCATGCCGACGAGTCGTGGCCGTTACTTCCGTCTTAGCCTACCCAGACGCTGGATAAGTGATTTGCTGTATTTCGCTCGACAGGTTCCCTCGGTGCCTGTGGAACGCGTGATGCACCTGGCCGAAGTGCAGGATATTCGACAGCGTGTGGAGATCTCCTGGCCAGCATTGTTCTTGAAAGCGTTTGGTGTTGCGGCACAGCAGCACCCGGAACTGCGACAGTGCCTGATCAGTTATCCCTGGACGCGTGGTTATGAACATCCTGATTCGGTAGCATCGGTAGCCATCGAACGCAGATATGAAGGTGAGCCGGCAGTATTCTTTGCCCAGATTCAGCAGCCGGAAGGGCATTCCCTCGTATCGATTGATCGATTTCTTCGCGACTTCAAAACGGCACCAGTGGAATCGATCGGGAATTTCCGTCGTCTGATTCGCATCAGCAAATTGCCATTGGCGTTGAGGCGATTCGCCTGGTGGCTGAGCCTGAAATGGTCTGGCGTCAAGCGAGCCAAGCGATTGGGCACCTTCGGCATGAGTGTGTATTCCAGCCTGGGAGCCAGTTCGCTGCATCCGCTATCACCGTTGTCGTTTCTCCTGAATTATGGTGTGATGGAGGCAGACGGTCGCGTCACGGTACGCATCATCTACGATCATCGAATTGTGGACGGAGCAGTCATTGCACGATCGCTGGCAACGATGGAATCGTTGCTGACCGGGGTGCTGCTGGATGAACTCATTCGATATCAACATGTCCTGCTAGGGAAAGCAAATAATGTCAAGGAAGTCGATGCAACTCAACGACGAGACGAATCGCTGGTTTCAGGATGAAACTGCTGAGGCATTCTGGGATCAACATCGTGCGTTGCCTTATCGTGAACTGCTCAGCGATACATTGAACTGGTGCGCACCGTGCAAGGGTGAAGCCTGGCTTGATCTGGGTTGTGGGGGAGGCTGGTTAACGTCCGGCCTATGGAAAGCAAGCAAGGGAACGGTCGCCAGTATCCATGCTGCTGACTGCGCTGAGGCTAATCGTGATGTCATTCAGAAACTCAGTCAGAAACTCCAGCCAGCACCACGCCCGGATCAGATACGATTTTCGGTAGTCAATTTCAGCCAGGGTTTACCTCAGTTTGAGGATCATAGCTTTGACGGCATAGTGTCTGGCCTGGCGATTTCGTATGCCGAGTCCTACGATCTGCAAACACAGGCGTTTACCGATGCAGCTTACAACAGGCTTTATCACGAGATGTTCCGTGTGCTCAAGCCCGGGGGTAAGCTGGTATTTTCAGTGAATGTGCCAAACCCGGACTTCTGGAAGATTGTCTGGAAATCATTCGGGAAGGGGGTCAAGTTCGGCAAACCTTGGCGAACTTTGAAAAACGTCTGGAACATGCAAAAGCATGGAGCTTGGCTCAAACGTGAAGCAGTCCGTGGCAGGTTCCATTTCGTGCCTTTGGTGGGCTTGGTACAGCGTCTGAAATCTGCCGGGTATGAAAACTGGTCATCAAAGCTCTCATATGCCGATCAGGCTTTTGTCGTACGGGCGAGTAAGCCAAATGACATGAAGAACCTGCAAGTCGCATGAGCATGGAGTTCTTCATAGAGTAATGCTAGTTCAACTCTATGGAGAATACCCATGTTTCGTATCGCTGCATTAGTATTGTCTCTTGTATTTGTTCAGTTGAGCAGTGCAGCTCGATTGGACGATGCCAACTTGATCAAAAACCCAGGCTTTGAAGAAAAAGCTGATGGCAAGCTCGTCAGTTGGAGTGTTGCAGGATTCAGTGAAGGAGGGAAGGGAACGCTCGGCTTCAGCACTGATAAACCTCACGGCGGCAAGCAGTGTGGCACCATTAAGGGCGAAGCTGAGTGGGGGACGTATGTCTCCAATCGTATCGCTGTGAAAAAGGATCAGACGTTTGAACTCAAGGGGTTTGTTCGAGTGGCGAAGGGAAATGCCACTATCAAGTTTGATTATTTTAAAGGGAATGAATACATCGGCATGACGGCTGCAGAAAGCACCGAAAGCACTGATTGGACCGAACTGACGGTCACATCTGAAATATCAACTTATCCCGAAGCGACTCACATCACTGCAACGCTCGTCGGGGCAGGTGGCGAGTATGAAGCATTTTTTGACGACATTGTGCTGAAAGAAAAGAAGTAAGTTTATCGATATTACCACAAGCCCCTCGTTGAGAAACGAGGGGTGTATAATTTGGGGAATAGTGTTTGTTGCAGAATAAGACATGTGTTATGCTCCGGTTCCTGCCTTAGCTTAAGAACCAGTGGATTCATTACATGCCTGAGAGTTTTAGCCAAGAGCTAATTAATACTTGGTTTGCAAAATCGTTAGATGCTCTCATTGTTGTGGATGGAGAGCAATGCAAAGTACTTGCGGCCAACCAACGAGCATTGGATTGGAGCGGGCTGAGCCTTCATGACATGATGGAAGCAAAGTTTGATCAGCTCATTTACTGGCAACAGCCTGCTGAGATTGTGGAAAATGGTCGATCCTTTGAACCAGTCCATTTCCGACCAGCGATTTTGACAGTGAAACCTCGCCGGTACATGCCAGTGGAGGCTGCTACGGTCATGGTCCCAGGCGAACGAAACAAAAAGAGCTATCTGGTGGTGCTCCGGGATGCCCGGCAACTACGAGCACTGGAGACTGGCAACAGCGTACTGATGGAACGTCTGGCTGAACTTGAACTGGACAACACGCAACTTCGGGAGCATGGCTCGGCCATAGCAGGTTATTTCTCTGCAAGTGAGCGAGACCTCTCTGCTGCAGCTGAAATCATTCAAGGCATCTCGAAGTATTACAACGACCTGGCAACAGTGATCATCGCCAATGCGACACTGGTACGCGGTTCATTGCCTGCGGCGAATCCCAATCTTCCATTTCTCAAATCGATCGAAGAATCCGCAGGCCGTGTGGGAGCCATGCTGCAAAACCTGCTGGCTTCCGTGGGGCGAGCCAGTTTCCAGAAGCGAGAACACTCTCTCAGTAGCCTTGTCGAGCAAGCAATCGATATTGTGAAACTTCCCAGTACAGTACAACTCACTTGTACGATTCCAACAACGCTGGGTTACGTGGTCTGTGATGCAGATCTGGTTCGTCGAATGCTGGTACAACTCCTCCAGAATGCCGTTGAAGCCTTGCCACAAACAAGTGGTGGAATCACCATCGAAGCGAAGGAGAAGTCACTCGAACCAAAGCACCTGGCAGAACTAGGTGTAGCGGAACGGGTGAAAGAAGGTAACTTCATTCGTATTGCCATTACCGATACAGGCGTGGGCATGGATGAAGCAACCCTCAAGCAAACGGGTGTGGCATTCTTTACCACCAAGAATGATCCGAAACATACTGGGCTGGGCATTGCTCTGGTCAAAGGGGTTTGTCGTCAGCATGGCGGATTCCTGGAAATGCGCAGCAAGCCGGGGCAGGGAACGACTGCAGCCATCTACCTGCCTCGCCTGACGATCAGCAAGCCGTCACCGTTTCTTTCGTAGAAACTCTCGACTGGCTCACTATGTTGAGCGGTATGAAAATCAACGTCGCCATCCTGGGCGGTTCCGGTTACACCGCTCTCGAATGTATTCAGATTCTGCTTCGGCATCCGCAGGCAGCCATCGTGGCTGTTACCTCCCGTCAAGGCGAGAAGGAAGCGACGCCACTTGTCTCGGACCTGCATCCCAGGCTGGCCCATAGGCTCGCACTGAGATGTCAGCCGTTCGATGTCGATCTGTTGAAGCAGCAAGGCGTGCAAGTAGCGTTCGGCTGTTTGCCTCATGGCATCAGCATGGCAACGATTCCTCAACTACTGGCAGCGGGGATCAAGGTGATTGATCTCTCCGCTGACTATCGTCTGCGCGATCCGCAGATCTATGCCCAGTGGTACAAGCATGAACACACCGATCAAAGCAACCTGGCGAACGCCGTTTATGGTTTGCCTGAGGTCTATGGCGACAGGCTGAAAGACGCCAGCCTGATTGCCAATCCAGGCTGTTATCCCCAGACTGGTATCCTGGGCCTGGCACCGTTGGTTGCGAACAAATTGATTGATCTGACCAATATCGTCATAGACAGCAAAAGTGGTGTTTCCGGTGCAGGGCGGTCGCCTTCATTGACGTTCCATTATCCGGAGTGCAATGAAAGTGTGGCTGCCTATGGGGTCGGAACTCATCGGCATACACCGGAGATTGAACAGGCATTGAGTGACATAGCTC
>CAYPJB010000178.1:0-8878 GCA_964410845.1 uncultured Bacteroidales bacterium
GTACATTTTGAGTTCTTCAGACATCTTAAGCAGATCGGCTCTCAGATCGATCTGCAGGCAAGTACATCGGTGTCACCGCTATCAACCCCCCTCCACTGGGTGAAGGCAAAACAGTCAGCACCATCGGGCTGGCGATGGGACTCTGCCGGCTTGGTAAGCGGGCGATCGCTACTGTCAGACAGCCTTCCCAGGGCCCCGTCTTTGGCATCAAGGGGGGTGGAAGCGGAGGCGGCAAATCCACCATCGAACCGGCACACAAGATCAACCTGCATTTCACAGGAGATCTGCATGCTATTACGTCGGCTAATAACCTGCTGGCCGCGATGCTGGATAATCACATGAAGCGGGGCAAAGAGCCAAAGCTTGATCCACAGAGCGTTCTCTGGCGACGTGTTATCGATGTCTGTGATAAAGGATTAGCCAACATAATTACTGGTCGTGATGAGCCGGCCATGGCGCCACTGCGTGAGACAGGATTCGATTTAACTGCTGCCTCTGAAATCATGGCCATCATCGCCCTTGCCAAAGACCTGCCTGATATGCGGCAACGCCTCGGGCGAATTGTAGTTGGTCAGAGCCCAACTGGTGATACCATCACTGCCAATGATATTGGTGCAGCCGGTGCCATGGCAGCACTTCTTCGCGATGCTATCCGCCCCAATCTGGTGCAAACCGTGGAAGGCACTCCTGCCCTGGTTCACGCAGGACCCTTTGCCAACATTGCCCATGGCAACTCATCTGTCATAGCAGATCTCATCGCTGTTCGGTTAGGTGAGTATGTCATCACAGAGAGTGGCTTCGGCGCCGACTGCGGCGCTGAAAAGCTCTTTCATATCAAGTGCCGAGCTTCCGGATTGCGACCCGATGCAGAAGTGCTGGTCTGCACCATTCGGGCTATCAAGTACCAGAGCGGGCGTTTCGCCATCAAGCCGGGCAAACCACTTCCCATCGAGTTATTGAACGAGAACAGTGAAGCCCTGCGTGCTGGCGCAGTCAATCTACAAGCGCATCTTGCCATTCTGAAGAAGTTTGGCGTTCCAACGGTAGTGGCAATCAATCGCTTTCCCGATGATACTGATCGCGAGATTGCCGAACTGCGGCAAATTGCCCTGGATGCAGGTGCCTCATCTGTTGCAGTGTCTACTGTGTTCGCTCACGGGGGCGCCGGTGGTGAAGAACTGGCCCGTGCAGTCATCGAAACTGCCATCCAGCCAAATCATTTCAGACATCTTTACTCTTTGGAAGCATTTTCAATTGAGAAACTAACCATCCTGGCCCGAGAAATCTACGGTGCTGAGAGCATTGATATCTCACCATTGGCTCAGCAAAAATTGACACGATTTGAGCGGCTAGGCTTTGGCCAGCTTCCTATCTGTATCGCAAAGACCCAGTACTCCCTCTCGCACGACCCCAAACTGCTGGGCAGACCGGCTGCTTACCGCTTTCCCATTCGTGATGTCCGCCTGGCGGCAGGTGCCGGCTTTCTTTACGCCCTTGCTGGTGACATTTCCACGATGCCAGGACTTCCCACCAGTCCCGCTGCACTGCGAATGGATGTAGATGCCCACGGAAATATCACTGGCATGTAAGCTACCAGTTGCAACTCGCGACATGCAAACCGTTTATCTCAACTCCAGCCAAACTGGCAGAATTGACATCCTCACTCGCCCAGCTTACCATCAAGTATCGTTCAACTTTCTCCGCAATCCCTCAGAAGAGGCTTTCTCGAAGCTAACCTGGGGCATAGGTATAGGTAAATACCACTGTCTACCACCTATCCAGCCCTGAATCCTGAGAGTTCACGCACGATGGCTGCCGGAAAGCAGAACCAGAATCGGGAACTTTCGGCAGCGGAGCCACGTCCAACCGTTAGCAGCCCGGAATCGGATGAGCTTCATCTGCTTTCTGCTGTGCAGAAGGGGAGTCTCGACGCCTTCAGTGTGCTGGTGCATCGCTATCAGGATCGTCTGTATAACGCTTTGACTCGTTTCCTTGATAGTCCGGAAGATGCGCAGGACGTGATGCAGGAAGCACTCTTGAGTGCCTTTGCCAATGCCCGCAACTTCAAAGGCCAGTCGCGATTCTACACGTGGGTCTATCGCATCGCCATGAACCATGCGATCGACCTGCACCGCCGGAAAAAGCCGAGGCAAACCCTGTCGCTTCACCGCGAAACTGCCAACGACTGGATTGCTTCCAGTAAAGAAGATGCCCCGGAGCAGGCGATAGAGCAAGAGGAAGACCGCCAGCTGATTCGTACCGCCCTCAAGATCCTCTCAGCAGAGCATCGGATGGTGATCGTCATGAAGGAACTGGACGACATGCGATACGAAGAGATTGCAGAGGTGCTCGAGGTACCGGTAGGAACGGTGCGCAGCCGACTTCACCGGGCACGAGCTGAACTGAAAACCGTACTGGAGAAACTGGCCCCGACGGGCGAGTAGAACGACGATGCTTTCCGAGAGCCTTCAAGAACTGTTGTCTGCTTACGTGGATGGCGAACTCAGCCCCACTGAGTATGACCGCGTCATGGCTGCTCTGCGTGAATCGTCCATCGCTCGTGACTATGTCAACTCGCTTCGCTCGATGCATACCCAACTGAAGGCTATTCCCAAGGTCACCTGCCCTTCAGCTCTCACCACCAATGTTCTGAAGCGACAGAAAGCCAGCCAGGTTCGTGCTCTATCCAATCGACTCGCCTGGGGAGCAGGAATCGCTGCCAGCATGCTGATTGGCGTGTTACTCTGGTGGTATTTGTCCAGTCTGCCCAATGGCATTCCGGTCGTTAACAAACCAGTCGATCTTGCCAAACATCAGCCTAAAGCGCCTGCACCTCTCAGCACCACTCCCATGCGGCCTCATCGATCGACGATTGAAATGGCTGATGTTGCACCGCTGGTCGCAGGCATCACCTCAGTTAGCAAGGACATTGTCAGTGGCCTGCAGTCTCGCCTTTCTGAAAGTGTCAATTGGCTGGCTGAAGCAGACACCCTTCGAGAAGGTCGCTTTCTCGAAAGTCAGCCCACCCTGCTCACGAGCCCGGTGAAGCAGTCAGGCAAACTGTTCAAGACTGTCGAAACCACTTTGCCTTTACAGATCACTCCCAGCGAGCTGTCGCTTTCCGAAGTGCAAAACCGCATACAGAAGAAGGGCGCCTTTGTCCTTGATATCAGTGCTCGCAACAGCAGCAAAGCTCTCCATCGAATCATCGAAACTGCTGGCTTGCCCATTGCTGTCGATGATGAAGTAAAACAGAAACTGAATGGCAAAGCCTCACCTACAACGATGCTGTACATTGACCGCATTACCGAGGAACAACTCACCACCTGGCTGAAGAAGTTGCAACTGGCTGACTACTGGAATGTGCCTGAATTCCGTACCGATGGAGTCTGCCGCAGCCTGCTTCTTTACCCCCTGGAAGCCAACGGTCAGGAACAAGTGGTACGCAGCTTTGGACTGAGCAAATGGTCAGCCCAGAAGCCTGAGAAGGATGCCAAAGCAGGCATCGCCCTCCTCTATCAGCCCAACCGCAAGACCACCACACTGCAGAAGGAAACCTTCAAGCAAATCTGCTATCTGCAGGGACCGAGCAAAGACAAACTCTCGCTGGTGATCATGATTCGGGCAGAGAAGTAGATCCCTCTCGTTAGTAGTTGTGATTCTGGTATTCTGAAGTGTATCATTCCACCGGAATCTTTCAGTGTCTTACGATACGCCCTTGCACGATGATCAACTGCAACCCATTGCTCCAGCCGACCATCCCTTGCCTTTGGACATGGAAGATTTTCCCTTTGACGATCCTGCCAAGGAAGATCGCTACCAGCAGGCACGCGCTGAACTCTTTGCTTCCACTGATCCTCGGGCAAAGAACAACTGGTGGATGCTGCTCATCATTGGCTTTGTGGCCCTGATGCTCTTCCAGCAAGGAAGTCTGAAGCCACTACAGATAGGCATCCTGCTCGGCGTCATTCTCTTCCATGAAGTCGGCCACCTGTTGTTCATGCGATGGTTTGGCTACACGGATGTGCGGATGTTCTTTATTCCGTTCTTCGGTGCGGCAGTAATCGGCAGAAAACATGCTGCGCCAGCCTGGCAACAGGCGATGGTGGCACTCATGGGACCGCTGCCTGGCATCATTGCCGGGTTGGTGGTGTATCTTGTGCTTCGTGACGATCTTCCCGGCTGGGGCTTCTATCTCGTCATCACCCTGCTGGGACTGAATACACTCAATCTCCTGCCACTTGGCTTCCTTGACGGTGGCAAGTTCTTTTCGATACTTCTTTTCAGCAGAAACGCCTGGGTAGAAGCGGGGATGCAGGTCATCTCCGCAATACTGCTGGGAGGACTGGCAACATGGAATAAGAGCATCTATCTCGGCGTCGTTTCCCTTTTCATGCTGCTCGGGACAGCGATGATATTCCGTCGTGGCTTGATGGTAACCCGCCTTCGCAAAACCGGCATTCAGATGCCTGATACGGTGGAAGAACTGAAGCCGCTCCAAGTTCGCATGCTTTTCGCTGCGACATACGATGTACTCGGCGGGGTAAGGGCAGACCCAAAGATTCTTGCTCAGCACATGCGTGAACTGCATCATCGGGTGCTGGTGGCACCTCCAGGCTGGTTTATCACCATCGGTTACCTCGTTATCTATCTCGCAGCCTGGGCTCTAGTCCTCTTCACAATTGCACTCATTGGGAAAGACCGCCAGGATGCGGAAAACAAACTGTTTATCGCTCAAGTTTGGCAGATCGGCCCCAAGAAACTCGCCCTCGACCGTGCCAGGCTGGATGCACAAAAACAAGTAGGTGAAGCCAGACGGAAAGCAGATGAGAAAGTGCAAAAACTGACGAAGGAACTGAACGAAGCCAATGCCGCTCTCGAACCGCTACGCAAGAAAGTAAAAGCATTCGAAGTGATAGAGCGTGATCGTTTCGATTTCAATCCACAAGAGTTCGACCCGGATGGCAAGGACTAACCACATCAACTCAGTTGTGCCACTGGCCCCGCTTGCAGGTCAACCACTTCCATATCGATGTTGACGTACCCGTTCCATTCGTTGGTCTTGGGGGTAAATGCCACGCAGCACTGCCCGCCCTGCGACATCAGTTCCTCGACACGATCTGCCATACCCCAGCCGATAGCTTTGACAATCTTCCCACTACTCTGCTTCACTCGGAACGACAGGTGATGTTCTCCCTTTCCTACCTTGCGAGGCTCACCGACCACTTCGAGACCACTAGCCAGAAAGACTGGCCGCCTGTTACCTGAGCCATGTGGTTCGAGTGCAGCAATCCCCTTCATCAGCCCCGTTGTCAATGCTGAAAGGGGAATCTCAGCATCCAGAGTGATGGAGTGCTGCAGCGTTTTTCCATCGAGCTTCTTGCTGGCTTGTTGCAGGAATGCTTCACGCAGATCATCGATCTTGTCTTTCGCCACTTTGAATCCAGCAGCTGCTGCATGGCCGCCGTGGCTGATCAGGTGTTTCGTGCATGCTTGCAGTGCTTCGTGAAGTGCAAAGCCATCGATACTGCGGCCCGAGCCGGAACCGACTTCTTCCTGTGTTGAAATCATCAGCACCGGACGCGCGAACTTTTCGACCAATCGGCTGGCTACGATGCCAATAACGCCGGGATGCCATTCATCACTCGCCAGCACATAGGCCGGGGCGTCGGCTTGTTCCCCGAGCGCTTCCACCATTTCCTTCGCTTGCGATGCGATGCGCCGCTCTACCGTCTGGCGTTTCTCGTTCTGATCGTTGAGGTAGCGTGCCAGATCAACTGCACGAGTATTGTTGCTGGTGGCCAGTAATTCGATGGCCAATCGTGCTTGCCCGAGTCGCCCTGCTGCATTGAGCCTTGGAGCCAGTGTAAACCCGATGTGGCCAGCATCGAGTTCCTTGTCTGAAAGCTCAGCTGCCTGAATGAGTGCTTTCAGCCCGATGGTTGGCGTCGCTTGCAGGTTTTTCAGTCCTTGTCGAACAAAGATGCGATTCTCGCCGATGAGAGGCACTACGTCGGCCACAGTGCCCAGTGCCACCAGCGCGATGCTTTCCATCAGGAAGTTCTTGAAACTCTCGCTCACTTTCTGAGCATTGCTAAACTTCTGGGCAATAGCCCAGGCCAGCTTGAACGCCACTCCAGCACCGCACAGATGCGGGAACGGGTACGTCGAACCGGGAAGCCGAGGATGCACGAGTACTGAAGCTTCTGGAAGCTTCTGTTTCATCTCATGGTGATCGGTAACGATGAGTTCCAGCCCCAGTTCGCTGGCCACCTGGGCCTGTTCCACGCTGGTAATGCCACAATCGACTGTGATGACCTGGGCGAAGTTCTGCTCCTTGAGTTTGCGGAGTGCTTCGCTATTGAGGCCATACCCTTCTTCGATGCGATCGGGAACGTAGTAATCAACATCCGCCCCTGCCAGGGTCAGACAGCGCCAAAGGATCGTCGATGCGGTGATACCATCGACATCGTAATCGCCATAAATGCAAATGCGCTTCTTCGAAGTGGCAGCCTCATAGATACGTTCAGCTGCTTCAGCAATTCCAGGAAGGCTGGCAGGCTCATGAAGACCATTGAGCGAAGCTGTTAGAAACGTCCTGGCTTCTTCAGTCTCTGTGACGCCACGGTTGATAAGAAGCTGAGCAAGTGCAGGGGCGATGCGGAGCGACTGGGCCAGGCGATCCGTCGCGGCAGCATCATACGGTAGAAGCGTCCAACGCTTGGGAATGTGCATATGCTGTGTTGTAGGGTCAATTGTTGTTCTGACGAGAGGCTATCCAACGAGCATCAAAGCCAATATCTTTCCAGCAATTGATGTCAACCTTTAGAAATGGTTCTCCATGCCTACCATCCCTCCCCTCGCCATCGGTGTCTGCTCCTGGGCTCTCAACGTCAAGAGCGTAAAGGAACTCCGCCAACTTTGCGATCAACTCAAAATCAATGTCATCCAGATCGCCTGTGGCGATCCATTTCATGCCTCCTGGGACGAAGGCGATGCCATGCCTGAAGCAGCCCTGGCGGCAGGCTTTCAGATGTCATGCAGCATGCTGGGCTTCCCTGGTGAAGACTACGCCACCCCGCAGATCATCCATGAAACAGGCGGCTTCGGGCCCAAGCACCTTCGCCAGGAACGACTTGACCGGTTGGCCTGGGCACTCGATCGCACGAAGAAACTGGGCCTCAGTGACATCATGTTCCACGCAGGCTTCGTGCCTGAGAAGAGCGATCCTGATTACCAACCGTTCCTGGCTACACTTCGCAAAGCTGCTGATCTTGCTGGCGAGCGGGGCATCACTGTTGCACTCGAAACGGGCCAGGAAACCAGCCAGCATCTTCTTGCCTTCACCAAAGATCTCGAACGGCCCAACGTCCGTATCAACTTCGACCCTGCGAACTTGCTGCTTTATGACCGCGACGAACCACTCGCAGCGCTTCGCGAGTTAGGCCATCTGGTACAAAGTGTTCACGTGAAGGATGCTATCCGGCCTTCCAAACCAGGCGACTGGGGCACCGAAATGCCTCTTGGCCAAGGCCACGTGAACATCAAAGCATTCGTCAAGACGCTCAAGGAAATCGGCTACACTGGCCCGCTCTGCATCGAGCGTTGCGTAGCAGATCAGGCCGTCGCTATCCGCGATATTGCTCATGGCATCGAAGTACTGAAAGCGGCTTTAGTCGAGTAACACTTCCTGGCCGAACTGCAAAAGATAGCCATTGTTATCGTAGATGGCGAACTCGCGCATTCCGTAGTCGAAGGTCTCCAACTCGTAGCAGACCTTCGCCCCCTCTTTCAGTTGATTCCACAGTGCATCGACATCATCGACAGTGAAATAAAATGAGCCGGTAAATATCGGAGCCTGATCGCCTTCATGGGTATTCAGACCTGAGATCATCAGTCTGATCGGTCCGTGACGCAGACTGGCCCACCCTAAGGCTTCATTAATACTCTCGCAGTCGAATCCGAGCACACTGGTATAGAAACCAACCGTACCAGGTATATCAGCTGTTCGTAGCATGGGGGTGAGAGCAGTAAGTGCCATAACAGCTTCCTTGAATCGACAGATTAACTGATCGCGAATATTTCCTCATGATACCAAACCACGCCACTCATGAAACGACTTCCCCAAACAGGCTGAGCCAAGTCGGTGGATTAGTCATCTGGCTTGTCTTGTGCTTCGCTATCGCTGGACTGGGCGGTTACTTCACCAGCCTCGGCCTGAAAGGGTTTTACGAGTTCATCCGCAAACCCGATTGGACTCCACCAGGCTACGTCATTGGCATGGTCTGGAACGTGCTCTTTGCCCTAATGGCAATTGCAGCTTGGCTTGTCTGGCGGAAGGTTGGATGGTTTCACTGGGCCATCATGGCGTTCCTGGTCCAGTTGCTGCTGAATTTTGGCTGGTCGTACGCTTTCTTCGTGATGCAGTGTCCGGAGATTGCGTTCTGGGAATTGTGTATACTCTGGCTGAGCATCCTCGCAACTGCCATTCTCTTCTGGCCCATTTCCAGGCTGGCAACCGCGCTGCTGATACCCTATCTGGCCTGGGTTCTCTTTGCGGGGTATCTGAATTACACCATCTGGCAAATGAATTAAAAAAGAGGAAGGCATGAAGCCTTCCTCTTTGCTAGTGGAATTGTCGTTATTTCGAAGGTTTCTCTTTCAGTACCGTTTGACCTTCGGCGAGGCCTTCGAGAATTTCGATTTTGTCTCCCGATCGGCGGCCAATTTTCACTTTGACTTTGGTTGGCTTACCACCTGCTGCAGCGGGTGTGTAGGCAACATAATTGTCTTCGTCTTCATCATAGCTGACAGCTGACGAGGCCACAGACAGCACATTATCCCTGGCGTAGCCTTTGATTTTCACAGTGCCCGTCAG
>CAYPJB010000179.1:0-8831 GCA_964410845.1 uncultured Bacteroidales bacterium
ATTGGTTCAATTTCATCGAATCGTTTCATCTCTTGTAGATTGAAAACGCTGAAGACCATGCAGTTGGCAATGAACGTGTAAGATTTCGCATTGTTGGAGTCTTGTTGGAGAAGTTGATTTCCTAGTTCAATGGCAGCTTGGTACTGGGCAAATGATTCAGACCATTTCTTGAGGTTTCGGAGACTGAAAGCCAATTGGGAAAGTGCTCTGGATTGAGCTTTCAATACTTCGAAACGATTGCCCGGCTTCTTACTTAGCTGATCGTAGATATCAACGGCCTGCTGGTAACGATAGGCAGCCTTTTCATGTTCGAACAGCAGGGTATGTACAGAACCAACTTCGGTTGCCAACTCGGCGACTTTGTGTTGCAACCATAACTCAGTTTGTGGATCGGCAAGCAGGGCATCGAACTTAGGCAGCAGGCTGATCAGTTTTTGACGACCCTGCTGTACAGTGGCTGGATCGTTGAGAAGTCGCCGTCCTTCTTCAGTTTCACTCAGTAGCACACTGATGAACTTTTGCAGCCATGCTTTGGCAGCGTTTGCCTGTACGCCTCGTTCATGGTTCTGATAAAGAACACCAGTTACACCGCTGACGATGGTGAGACAGAGTGCAATAAGAAGTCCTGAGACGAGTGGATGACGCTGACAAAGTCGCCAGGTTCGCTCAAACCACGAAACGGGACGGGCTTGAATGGGTTCACCTTGGAGGAATCGATGTAAGTCGTCAGCAAGATCTTGCGCGGAGGAATAGCGAAGTAGTGGATCTTTCTGTAGGCACTTCAGGCAAATGGTTTCAAGATCAGTGGGGAGACGAGGCCGAACTTTTCGAAGTGGTAATGGTTCCTGGTTCGCTACCAGTTGCAACGTGTCGTAATCACTTTCTCCACGGAACGGAGGATGGCCAGCGAGTAGTTCGTAAAGCAGTACGCCAAGAGCATGTATATCCGCGGCGGGCGTGACTGTAGCCTTGCTGTTGGCTTGTTCCGGTGCCATATACATAGGTGTGCCAAGGATGGCACCGGTAGCGGTATGGTGTTCTTCGCGTTCGAGCTTGGCCAGGCCGAAGTCAGTGATCTTGGGAATGTAGTTCGTGCAAGTGTCGGAAGGTGAATGTAAAAGGATGTTAGAAGGCTTAAGATCACGATGCATCACACCTTTGCTATGGGCGTAGGCTACTGCTTCGGCCAAAGACGCAAGCCATGTGGCAGCTTGTTGTGCACTCACTTGCTCTTTCTGCATACGAAGCCAATCGGCTAAAGTGATACCCGGGCAGTATGTGTAGACAATGTAATTAACCGGGCCAATTTCACCGGCTTCGTGGACTGCAACTATATGAGGGTGTTGGAGGCCGGCAGCTACTCGCGCTTCACGAATGAAACGCTGCCTGAGGCTGTTGTTCGTCAAAACATGGCTGTGGGGCATCTTCAGTGCAACATGAGAATCCAGGATTCGGTCACGAGCAAGAAACACCACGCCGAAACCACCTCGTCCTAATTGCTGGATCAGTTCGAATTTGCCGAATCCACAGGGTAACCTCCAACTCGCCGAAGCTAATAGGGTTGAGCTGGCATTCGAATCAAGTTTCGTTGAATCACCTCGTCGACGACGAATACTGTTCAATTGCTTGAGGCACGCAAGACCTTTATTCAGCCTTTCCTGTGTACTGATAGTGGAGTGCAGCGATACGGCAGGATCTACTTGTTCACCACGCTCCAAACGGGCATCCCAGTCAACCAGTTGCTCTTCGACTACATCGACAGGTTCATCAAAGTCGAAAGGGCGTTTCATGTTGGAGGTTCCATCTCTTCCTGTAGTTTCTCGATTGCACGAGCCCAGAGTTTTCGAACTGCATTCGCAGTACGGTTCATACGCTGGGCTACTTCTTCAAATGGCAAGCCTTCTATGTATCGAAGCCGAAGCACTTGTGAGTAATCTTCGGGCAGTCTGTCCATCGCGGAATAGAGGGCGTCTTCCTGCTCTTCAACCATCATCTCCCGACTGGGGGTGGGCATACCATCCGCCAGCCAGGATCGTTCCTGAGCTTTGGAATCACCCGAAGCCAGGGGTACCTCTTTCTTCGCTGAACGTTTGGCAGTCTGCACGTACGTGCGGCGAAAGTTGGCGATGTTATTCAGAAGCATTCGTCGCAGCCAGGCCAGCAGTTCAGCTTCAGAGGTTCCAGAGAAACGGCTGAAGTCCTGCTGAGCTTCCATGAAGGTTTGCTGAACTATATCGGAAGCCCCACCCTTGGCCCGCAAGTTTGCATCCAGTTCATGCTCTGCCACATGCAGAAGGTAAGTTCGACAGGCTTCCAATGCCTCTCCAAGTGCTTTCGCTTCTCCAGTTCGAGCACTGGTGAGTCTTCCTTTCCAAGTCTCAACAGCATCTGACATACGCTGAGCACCAAAAGGAGTGAAGTAGGCCTCTACTATAACAAAAAGTAAACGATAAAGGGTGTTTTCGCCAACGGATAGAAGCAAAATGCCATCCTGATCCTGACGATGGCATTGATGAGAATCAACTACTTTGGTGGAATTGTCCCTTCGACGGGCCAACTGGTGTCACCGACTCGGTTGAGAGTCATTTCAAATATCTGAACTGGATCTTTGTCCTTTTGTAGCCGTTCACCGATTTCTTTCCATTCATTGTCCTTGATGGTGATGGTGTACCGAATTGTCACTGGTCCAAACACCATTTCCCAAGTGTAACCAGTATCCGTTATTTTTAACGGATAATCTCCAGCACGCCCCATGGCATAAGAACGCATGGAATACGCTTTTCTAGCTGGGTCATAAGAAATGATTCCGAAAGCATTGAAGCTGGACTTGCCATCACTTTCGTAACCTTTGCCTTCAACGACTTTCACACTTCCAACCAGAAAGGGGCCTACTCGTTCCGTTTGGATTAGGTGGTGCTTTTCACCATTACTCAGAACCGTCCAAGCGGGTCCTCTCCAGACCCCATCCATTTTATCCAATTTCTTCATTGCTATTTGCTGAGCTTCAATCAGTCTCGCGGCTGCCGGGTCCTGAGCTTGAAGTAGGCACGGAATATAACAAGTAAGAACAAGCAGGATGCGTATTATCATGACAGGTTTCGCTCCAGAGAGATAATCAATGATGAGTATTCGCCAAAGAAGTGGACTGATTCGTGATAGTCAGGAAAGTTTAAGACATCCTTTCTAACCCAAAAGTAGATGCTAAGATAGAGCTACCGAGAGCTTTGTGCCTATTGGGCTTAAGATGCGTCCGCCAGCCAGTACCTTGGAATTCGATAAGGTCGAAGTTGCGAGTCTCACCGATGTGGGTGTCAGGCGAAGCCACAATCAAGACGCCTATGGAGTTTTACTGGCACCCTCTGCTGATGTTTGGAAAGATCGAGGCCATATTTTAATTGTTGCAGATGGTATGGGAGCACATGCCGTCGGCGAATTGGCCAGTGCACTGGCAGCAGATCAGATTCCGCATACCTACCAGAAGCATGCCAGTCAGGGGCCAGAACAAGCACTTCGCAAGGCATTTGATGAAGCAAACAGCAACATTCATCAAAAGGGAATGCAGAATCGCGAATTTCAAGGAATGGGGACCACATCAACAGCACTGCTGCTGCGTCCTGAAGGGGTTTATGTTGCTCACGTTGGTGATAGTCGAGCGTATCGGATACGTGGCAATTATGTTGAGCAATTGAGTTTTGACCACAGCTTGCAGTGGGAATTAGCACGCAGACAACAGGTTTCTCCTGAATCCATTGCTGGGATACCTTCAAACGTCATTGTTCGTTCGTTAGGGCCAGAAGCCACTGTGCAAGTGGATATCGAAGGCCCTCATCAGACCGAACCTGGCGATATTTACCTGATTTGTAGTGATGGTCTTTCCAATCAGCTTTCTGATGAAGAACTGGGAGTCATCACCCAGAACATGCCTCTCTCAGATGCATGTCAATTTCTCGTCGATTTGGCAAATCTCAGAGGCGGGCCTGATAACATTACTGTTATCACACTGCGAGTACCCGGTAAACCTGCGACACCTGATGAAAAGGTGACTCCAGTCAAGTCTGAGAAAAATCTCCTAAAAGTTATTCCCTGGCCTGCGTTCACTATCGTGATTGGTGCTCTCTTAGCTATCTTTTCCCTGATACTTTCAGCTGACAAGTCTGGTGATAAGTCCAGCTATATGACAGGTATGGTGCTGTTTGGTATCAGTGTTCTGCTTGTCTTTTCTGGTCTTATCGGCGCGCTCTTGCAACGTCGAACTGAGAAGGAAGAAGAAGCACGCGAATTGGTAAACGATTCGCTTCAAATCTATCGTCGAACACCTTTTGAAGTGAATTCAGCACTGATCAATAAGTTGATGCAGACGGAGACTAATCTCCAGGAATTGATTCGCGAGAAGGGATGGGAGATTGACGAAGCGAAGCTGAAAAAGTTAAAACAAGTAGTAGCGACCAACATCAAGAAGAACGATTTAGTGGCAGCGTTTGTCGGTCAGTGCCAGGCACTCAGTTTATTGACCTCCAAGCTGCGACATCATCGTACGAAAGATGAACAATTCAAGCCAAACTGGTAGCTGGCACCGCGATGTTGGAGGAGATAAAATAATGGGCAAGCAGACATTGATTGTCAAATGCCCGATGTGCCAGGCCACTACGAAAGTGAACGCACACCCTGATAAATCCGCGATCAACTGTCCGCGGTGCAAAGCCAGTGTTCCGCTGGCCTACGCTCGAAAGTACAACGCTAACAAGCAACCTGAAGAAGTAACACCCGAAGCGCCACCGATCCAGCGTGAAATGGCATCCTCCAATTATGGTTCGGAATCGGGTATTGAGCAAGCTTCTCCCGCTCCCGCTACATCGAGACGAAAACAACGAAGTTCCCGTTCGAATACCACTGAAACGCAGTTCAATTACCCAGATCATACCAGGAGTTTCACTCGCTATTCGTTTCTGATTGTCGGGGGCTTGAGTCTGCTTGCCATCACTCTGGCAGCCTACCTGTATTGGCAGAAACTCGTTTCGACCAAGTCTCAGGAATACCTCAGTAATTTGCGTGAAACCGTTGAACTGACACAGACTGCCACCAAACACATCCGGAAAGTGCTGGATCCTCTCGAGCGTGCTGACGCTCAAAAAGCTTACAACGAAACAAAAGGCAGGGTTGATTTTCTGAATACGGTACGAAGACGAATGCAAGAGCCGGATGCAGCGACAAGCCCTGAACTGAAGAAATTGAAAGAAGAACTGGCCGCTTCCCAGAAGGAATTGTCGACTGCAGAAGATGATGTCAAACGCATCCAGAATCAGATTGGGCAATTGACAGTGAAAGAAGTGGCGCCACCGGTTTCACCGAACCTGGGGGCCAGCACATTAGTGGGCCCACCAATCTCCACCAGTGAGCCCCCAAAACCCGTGATTTTGAAAGTAGATGAACAGACGGTAATCATTAACATTCCAGATATCACCAAAGCACAGTGGTCTGACGAATTTACGAAGCGTTTTTCACTCATTGCCGATGACGGCAATGGCAAAGTGACAGTGAAGTGGGCAGGGGATCTGCTGAATCTGGAAGTCAGACCGGTTGCTGACCCTGCTCGCTACGCGTCGAAAATCGATTTTGCCAAACTGCTTTACTATTCTCGCACCGATCGAACAATCAGCATCAAGTTTAATCCTGAGCGAGTAAGCAATTACACCGCAGAAGGCGACTTGCTGACACCCATCCTGATTGATCTCAAACAGCGAGAACAACTGTCGAAGCTGTTTCCCGCACTGACGAAACTGGTTTCCATCAAACTTGATCTATCTCGTCAAGCGGAGGTAGCAGCGGTGCTGGAGATAGTCGCTGGCGATACCAAACTAGACAACACCATTCGTGAACAGGCCATTAAGTTACTACCTGGCTGGTCAGGTCGTGAATCTGCCGATTTGCTGGTGCGTCTGCTGGACGATAAGGCAGCAATCATCCGACTTGCTGCCATCGATGCCCTGGTCGACAGCAAAGCACCGATTGCTGCTTCAACGCTGGTGACTCGCTGGGAAAAGCTCGATGTGGATCGGGTCAGCCGAGCACTCATTCGGTATGGTACTGAGGCAGAAACAGTGGTACTTCCATATCTCAACAATAACTCCAGCGTTGCAATTCGTTCGGAGGTTTGTCGAGTATTGAAAGAAATTGGAACAACCGTTTCCATGAAGCCGCTACTGGATGTGATGAACGCCAAAGATCAATCGCCTATCGTGGCGACAGCAGCCAAAGATGCGATGAAAGCTATTCTGGATCGGTCGTCGAAGTAATGGTAGTCAGTTGCCAGGGGGCTGCGGTCGTCAAACGCTTGATGAGCATTGTGGCGTAAGCACCTCGAGGCAGGCTGAACATTAATTTGATGCGTCGATTCCCCTTGTGCATCTTATCCCAGCCGACTTCGTGTTTCAGGTCTTCTGGAATGTACCAGGCTGCTCGCGTCCCTTTTGAAAAGAACGGTTCACGGAACTGCTTGAGTCTGATGTCTTTCAATTCCAGTTTTTCAGCAGCCAGCACCCTGCTCACATTTTCTTGTACTGATTCATAATCCGATAAATCGTAGCGAGCAGATGGAAGAGGGATCTCCAGCTTTTTCCATTCGTCATGTTGACGCACAATAGGACCTCGAAGCATGGGCAGTTTTCCATGCTTCTGCTGAATACTAATGAGGTTTTCAGTGGTGCCGTGAGTCAGGATCCAATCAGCGAGGATGGCATTCCAGAGATAGCTCTGATAAGCAGAGAGATACATGTTCCGGAGGAAGAATGGAATATAAGTGAACGCGCCGGCAAAGTCGGTGGTCTGGTAAGAAAGATGCCTGGCAATACGTTGCAAATGATTGGCAGGCATCTGCGAGGCGAGTTTACTCCAATTGCCCCACTCTGCTCGCAGTAGTTTCTTGGCCTGTTTTTCTTGCGAACGATCATGTTCGTAATAGGAACAAAGAGCTAGTTTCAGAGCCTGTTCCATTTCACCGGCGATGAGAGCGCGGGCCACAAATTGGTTGTCACTGACGGAACCGAATCGCTGATCATCAAAGTAGTTGGCGACGACACCTTGTTGCACATCAGCCAGTTCGCTTTCAATGCTGCTCAGTGCTTTTTTGTCGATATCCCTCAAGGTGATGCTAAAACGATTACCCGTAAATGATTGCGGGCCATAGTGTTCAGAAACGTAACCCAGATGCTCCACCTGCATCAATGCATCGCGGAACTTCCGAGCCGGGCCACCTTCAATGGTGAGGTACTGGATGGTCCATGCATGACGATCCTTGAGTCCACCATAGCGAACACGACGCGGATCAATGCGCCATTCCCGACAAAGGTTCTGGATAGCATCGGGCGTACTGAGGCTGCGTTTTTCGAGACGATAGTAAGGGAATTCACCAATTGACTGAGGTACAATCGACGTGAGTTCTTCGACGTGGAAATCGTCAGGGCGTGACTTGAGTTTCATAAAGCTCGAAGCAGGAAGTTCGGGAACTAGGATTCGAACCTAGACAAACAGCTCCAGAGGCTGCTGTGCTACCGTTACACCATTCCCGAATGGCTTCCTACATGATACGCACAAAATCAATTCGGACAACTTGGAGTTAGCTAGTTCATTTAACTCCAGGTTTTCGCGTATCGTTCTTCATTTCTCTTTAAGCAGTAGTTTAATCCTGTCGTGCATCATGACATCCCCTTTTGCACCTTGCCATTTGAGTTCGCCATCCCAGCGGAAGCGGCCGTTGCCTTTCTTGTCGATGAGATAGATGCTCGGCCAGATGCGATTGCCGTACCGGTTCCAGTTAGTCTGGTCATTATCGACAGCCACGGGATGCGTGAGACCGGCATCTTCCAGCTTCTTTTTGAGCTTGTCGATCTTGTGTTCTGTCTCGGTCTCTGGTGTATGGATGCCGATGAGGACTACTTCGCTGTCCTTGTAGCGTTCCTGCACTTCCCTGTACCAGGGATAGTTTCGCACACAGTTGATTCAGCCAAATGCGAAGAAATGCACTACCACGACTTTTCCACGCAGGTCAGAGAGCTTCAGCGGTTTGGAATTAATCCATTCGGTGACTTTTTGAAAGTCTGGGGCAGGTGTTTTGAATTGCGCCGGCTGCGTCATGGCAGCGTACGACAGACAGACCATCATGGCATTGTGCCACATAAGCATTCTCCTTCTTGTCCCTTAGAGAGATTTGTTAAGGGTTCGATGCAGTGAAGATGTGTTTGAATGCATCGAAGAGTTGTGCTGTTAGTGTATATGTTGGATGATGAAGTTCCAGATTCACAGAGTCACATGTTGACAGAGCATGCATCGCACGACAGAATCTCTTCCGTCCGGGATATTTCGTACCAGTTGTTCGTTTTCCTTGAAAGGTCATCTGCATGGCAGCTACTCCTCTCCGAATCGGCATGATCGGTTACGGGTTCATGGGTCGGGCTCATTCAAACGCCTATCGTAAGGTCAGCAACTTCTTTCAGCTCGATCGTACACCGGTGCTGCAAGCTGCCTGTGGTCGTGATTCAGCCAAGGTCAAGGCTTTTGCAGATCAGTGGGGCTACGCCAGCATCGAAACCGATTGGCGCAAACTAGTAGAACGAAAGGATATTGACGTCATCGATATCTGTACGCCGAACAATACCCATAAGGAGATTGCCCTCGCAGCTGCAGCGAATGGCAAGATGATTCTGTGCGAGAAGCCTCTTTCGATGGATGGCCCGGAAGGGCGAGAGATGGTGGCTGCAATCGAGAAGGCCAAAGTGCCTAACATGGTTTGGTACAATTACCGCCGTGTGCCTGCGGTGACGTTGGCCAAAGAGTTA
>CAYPJB010000180.1:0-3142 GCA_964410845.1 uncultured Bacteroidales bacterium
TCTCCGAAATCGTCTTGAGTTCTTCCAGCACATCGCCCGTGAGCATCATTGCTTCGGTGCCCGCTTGTTCCAGTCGGGCCAGCATGTTCTGGATGGCCATGCGGGTGGGGAAGGCACTGCGTTTGCGGACAGGACGGCTGAGGTCGCGGAATTCCGCCGTCGTGGGAACGAGGCTTTCTTTGAAGTGCTCTGCCAGATCGCGCGCACACTTTTCCGTGTGGGTCAGATGCTCACGCAGCGTCATTCGTTTGGTAGGTTTGTCGATCTTCATACAGCACCAGAGTGTGATCTGCCGGTTACGGCCACGGGGAGGGAATGGGCGATCTCAGGCGGTCCGTCACTCATATTCTACTAGGCCTTATGTTGTTCGTTGATGCAAGGGAAATGTTGCATTATTCCCCAAGCTTTCATTTCAGGCAGGCCGTTTGAGCCGGGCATGTTTGTTCTGCTGGCGTGCAGGGCGAAGAGGAAGCTCCAGCACGAAACTGGTAGGTTGGCCTGGCCTCAGGGCTAGCCGGACATCGCCACCATGTACCTGGGCAATACGCCAGACTTTGGAGAGACCCAGGCCCACTCCCCGGCCTGCGTTTCGACCTGAATAGAACGGATCGAAAATGTTCTCCTGCACCGAAGCAGGTATTCCCGGTCCGTTATCTTCGACGATGAACTGCACCTTCTGGTTGTGCAACTGGGCAGACATTTTTACCCAGCCACCAGCCGGTGCTGCTTCGATGGCATTCTGCAGCAGCGATTTGAGGGCAGTGCCGATCAGTTGCTGATCGCAGGAAAGCGAGCCTTTGCTTGGCACATGGCCAAGTTCGAGCTTCACTCCACGGCTGATGGCGAGATCATTGATCGAACTCTGTGCCGACTTCATGATCTTCGCGATGGGCAACGGCTTGTAGCTGGGCTCAGGCGGACGGGCATACAGCATCAGATCGCGAAGCAGTACATGTATGCGAGTGGTCTGGCCAATGATTCGTTCCAGTGCCTTGGCCCGGTTCAAATCCTCTTCGCTTTTCAGCAGATATTGTGCCTGGCCACTGATCACTGCCAATGGGTTGTTGATCTCATGCCCTGCGCCGGCAGCAAGCTCAGCGATGGCGGTCAGCTTCTGTTCCCGTAAGCGGTGGCCATCGGCATGTTGATTCCGGGCCAGCCGACTGCGGAGGTCTTCGACTTCCTGTTCCAGTTGCTTCACGGTGAACGACAGAGTGGTGGCTGGTTGTTGTTGCACCAGGCGAAGACTTCGCAGAAGAAGTTGCACGGTTTCCGGGGTTGGTGCTGGTGAAGGTGTTGGCAGATGCAGGCCAAGCTCGGTGGCGAAGGTCACTTCCTCTTCCCACGATAAACCGAGTCGCTGCGCAGCCAGTTGGCCAATGCTTTGCATCGTGGTGGACCTGGTGACCAGCCCCAATGCCAGTTGTAGAATCAGTGACCAGCGATCAGTCTCTGCTTCGCTGGGCAAATCCAGGCTCAGGAGTAGATCGCGCAGCCAGGCAGGGCAGGAAGCTCGGCGAATGAGTTGCCTGGTGAAGATGCTGCTGTCGCCGGTTTTGGATCCATCGATGAATTTGTTCTTGCCATCGCCACTGCTGGAGCTGACAAGTGCTCCCAATTGAGTCAGTTGGCCCAGGCAGTGGGCCATCAGTGGATCCAGCCGCAGCTGTTCGGCGAATCGCTCTGCGAGTAAGCCAACGTATTGACTGAGTTTGTAGGCTTTGAGTGCACCGTTCTTCGACCAGTCGGCCCAGTGGGTATGCTTGGGGTCGAGAGCACTCTCAAGAAAATGATGGGTATCGATGCCTTGCCGCAGCAGGTAGATCGAGCGGTCAAGGTTCAGATCAGCATGCTGGGTGAAGAAGAACCAGCTGAGACTCGGATCACGACGCAGCCCATCAGGCCAATGGAAAGAACTGGCGGCAGCCTGGCTTTCCGCCAGAGCTACTACCGTCTCCGCCTGGGGAGGTATCCATCGCTGTGGCGTGGTCGCATCCATGCGAACCTTTTAGCTCACAGCTCACAGCCAACAGCGAACAGCTTTCAGCCGTCAGCTCTCAGCTATCAGCTTTTGGGTTAACACGAGAATGCTGAGTTCTGATTTCTCAGGACTCAGCACTCAGAACTCAGGACTTAATTAGGCTGAAGCAGAAAGCGCTTCGATTTCGAGTTGCATGCACATCCGTTCGATGAGTTCTTCCACTTCGAATGGTTTGTGCAGGAAGTCGTTGGCACCGCTGGCTTTCAGGTCAGCGATCTTATCGTCCTCGATCATGCCGCTGATGCAGATGATGCGGACATCATCGAGCGAATCATCGGAACGAACACGCTGACAGACTTCCTTACCGTTAATATCGGGCAGCATGACATCCAGGATGATGAGGTCAGGACGATATTCCTTGACCATCATACCAGCGTCAAAGCCATTGTTCGCCGTGCGGACCTCGAAGCGGCCGTCGTCTTCGAGTACCTTCTGGATCATCTCGACCAAATCGGGATCATCATCCACGAGCAGAACTTTCCGCTTGCCCGACTCCAAAGCATCGGTCGGGATGCCATTATCTCTCATGAATCGATAGAGAGCATCTCGCGGAATGCGGCGAAAGCGTGAACCAGGCACGCGAAAGCCCTTGAGTTGGCCATTGTCGAAGCAGCGAATGATAGTCTGCTGACTGACTTTGCAGATCTTCGCCGCTTCGCCGGTCGTGAACACAGTCTTCATAGGACACCACCCTTTTCCAAACGCGTAAGTCTGGTAGGACTCGCTCCAACTCCCGATACTGTAACGTGTTACGTGCAGTATCAGCCTCGTCCGTGAACACGGCTGCCACTGGTGTAGCAGCCGGGGTTGTTGCAGGAGCACCACCCTTGATGCTCCGAGGCAGCTCATGCTGCCTGACCCCGAATGGTCGGTGTCGCGGCGTGAAGTCGATCCCAGTATGGGAAGGATAGCACAGATTTGCACAATCTGCAGACTTTACCTTCCTTACCACCGGCGGGGATTGTAACGCCGTTGACGATTGTGTCAACATGAGTTGTTGACAGCGACTGGAGCATCCATTGCGATGCCAGAAGATGGGCGAATAGCTGTCATTTCTGATGACAGGCAATTCGGTGAAGATGTGACTACTTCGGAACTTGC
>CAYPJB010000180.1:3242-8828 GCA_964410845.1 uncultured Bacteroidales bacterium
GCATTCTTGATGACTGCATCCATGACTGTTGCCCCCAGCGTTTCGCCATAGAAGCTGATCGTGGCCTCGTAGCCACCCTTCTGGTATTCCTTCTCGCTGAGGATGTAGCTGACCCACTCATCAGCCAGGCCGCCGATCACGACGTACTTGGCGCCAGTGCTGGCTGCTACCTGTTTCTTTACTTCGAGGCCGAGTTCCGAGATCATTTCGCCGGGAATACCCACGATCTGCAAATCGCCTAGACGAACGGAGAGCGTTTGTGATTCAGTAGGAAAGATGGCCATCAGCATGACATCCAGGCCTTTATCCAGGATGCCATACTCAGCTCCACCGATCTTCATGAAGTCCTTGTGCTTCTTTCGGCCAGGCAGCTTGAAAGTGGTTCGCTTCCAGGAGAGGGCAGGGGCTTCACTGGTGGCAATATTCTGCCAGAGTTTGTATCCCTGAATGGCCACATCTCGGCCATAGTCCCCCGCCTTTTCCCAGTTCGATTCTCCTGAATAGTGCCGGGGTGTAGGCGATTGATCACCCTGCGCACCATTGGCATACATCACCGTGACGCCCTGGCCAATCAGGCTTTCCAGGGTTCGTTGCAATGCACCGGGCCAATCGCCGGAAAACAGCATTTCTTTCGGTGAAAGGAACGTCGGGTGTGCCGACCAGAACACGATTGCTGCGAGCGGATTGCCATCAATAGTATCGATACGGGTCAGCGTAAAGTCAGGATCAGTAGTGCCTGCCCCACGTCGATTGCGATTCCAGCCGTTCAGTTGAATGCGACCCGTGCCCACTTTCACGGGCTTGAAATCGCCATTGGCCTTGGTGATGACTTCCACGAGTTTGTTAACGACATGGTCGAATGCCGCCTGCTGAAAGATACCAATCTGTGGAATGCGGAAGATGTTCTTCGGATGCAGGGCGAAGAGATCAAAGCTGTTGTGCGAATGGCTCGGTAGAATCAGCACTTCATCGATCCTGACGTCATTCTCTTTGAGTTTGGCCATTACCGCTTGTCGAACGGGTTGTGGAAAGCAGAGCGAGTCGGCAGTGATGATGGCAATTTTCTTGTCGCCATCGTTGAGGACAACACACTTCAGCCAGACGCGATCATGCACGCCTTCGGCAGGCTTGCTCATGCGAGCCCCGTAACCACCGAGCGAGGCCTTCATTGACATGGGAGGCGTGAAATCCACGCGGGCCACATTGGCGGTGAGGGGTTTGTCCGCAGCATGGGTGTTCGTGGTAATCAGAAGGGCACCCAGGAGAAGGAGAATACGCATGGAAAATTGGAATTAGGTAATAGGGAGTGGGGAGTAGAGTCACTTACCATTCATCAGTATCTATATTGACCGGCTTGCAAAGAGACCTGTGCTTTCGTCCCGATTCCCCACTCCCTGTAGAGAAACTCGCCTTCCCCAACTGGGGCATTCATGCTATTTCGCACACGTTGTATGAGGGGTATTCCCTGAAGTGGGAGGCGTGTCGATGTCACGCGATATGCAGGTTGGCTTGCTTCTGGCAGTGGGATTCCTCGCCCTGGTGGGCGGTGTCCTCTATTATCGGATCGAGCACCCTGAAGAATTAGAAGAATATCTGGCGAGTGCTTCGGTGCCTCAAGCCACGGCACCAGCACCCACCAGCCCCGAAGGCGGTACACCGGCTTCGCCCACACAACTGGCGAACAATACGCCGACCATGCCGCCGGTCACCCCGGCACCCAAGCTGGAACCCACAACGACTGCAGGCACACAACCTCCTGCCATGGAACTGAGTTCCGCTCCGACGAGTACACCACCAAGCCTTCCTGTGGTGCAAACGAGTGGCCAAACGCCACCGAATCCAGGCGTGACCATGCCCCCCACTAATGTAAGCATGCCACCGATGGATTTGTCGGCGATGGATAAGCAACCCGCAACTACTCCACCGGTCAACCCTGCACCGACACCACCCAAGACAGACACCACGACAAGAACATCGCTGCCTGCAGATCCCGTGGCATTCTCGCCACCACCACTCACCACGAACGCACCGTCTGCACCTGCCATCAACACTTCCGTCAGTACGCCTGGTGGTGGTGCAGCCTCAAGTCTTGCCAAGCTGAGTGTGTTCGGGATTCCACTCGTCGCTGCCAGCACACTTGGTGGATCCAATGATTCTCCCAAAGAGGCCCCCAAAAGCACCATCGCGATGAATGATGCCCCGAAAACACCAGATGTCAGCAAGAGTCAGGAACTTCCACAACCTCCCGTGGTGGCTCCGAGCAACGCTGGCATCAGCTTTGATGTGACGAAGCCTCCTACCGGTGCACCTTCCGCGCCCAGCATGCCACCCGCAACTGCGCCATCGCTGACGCCTTCGAATCCACCAGCTTTGGCTGGTCCACCGCTTGGCACATCACCACTGATGACAACCCCTCCACCTGTTAACCCGGCATCCGCTGGAACCAGTGCGAATCTCGCCTCGAATCCGCCATCGCCTTCAAATGCACCTGCACTGCCAACACTGAATACCACCCCGCAGAATAGCCCTGGTACACCACCTGCCATGCCTGGCACGGGTGTTCCTGAAACCGTGATTCGGCCCAATGTACCTGCTACTACCAGTACCAATGTGCCTGCTACTACAAGTACTTCGATACCACCAGCCGATGCCGACAACATGCGTACCTATGCACCGCGGGTGGCACTGGGAAAGCCGTTGACGGAAACCGAAGCTACCCAGCGCGAACGCCGCTGGGCTGAAACAGCAGGGAGCCCGGCACCTGTGATTCCATCGTCTAATGAGCGAGGTGGCGTGGTAAGCGCACCGGGTTCAACTGCTGGCGAGCGTCGGGTAGTGCGCGATGTCTACATCCCCACCGAACGGGCCCTGCGAGGTGAGACCTTCACGTCTCTCAGTCAGCGATTGTATGGCGACACCAACTATGCCGTCGCCCTGGCTGCGTACAACAAGGAAGAAGGCTTCGTGAAGATGGATCAGCCCGAGCCGAACGAATTCGTGGCCAAGCCCAATCGCGAAATACTCGATCAGCGCTACCCGCACCTGATCCGTCGATTGACGCCGACGAGTTTCAATCAGCAGGGTGGCTTTATGCCCACGCCGAACGCTAATACCCCAGCTGCAGCATCGACCGGCAATGCCACAGGCAACGTCAAAACGTACAAGGTCGGCAAGGGCGAGCAGCTCTTCGAAGTTGCCAAGAAGACTCTCGGCGATGGCTATCGCTGGGCCGAGATCTATTCGCTCAACAAAGACCAACTTCGCGAAAGCACCGAACTTCGTCCGGACATGGTGTTGAAAGTGCCAGCCAAGTAGAGCACACTGAGCGAGTCTACCCACATCCAGTGAACTTCCTGTGAAATTGAATGAAGAACGAACCAGGTTGTGAGTACAATTCGCAACCATTAGGATGGATGAAGTTGGGAGTATTTCCTATGCCGACCACCTCCACAGATTCTGCGGTTTCCATGCAGGCTCAATTTTCCAGGCTAGTTGCAGATTGGAAGCAACAATCGCGATTCATGTCGAATACAGCTCAAATGGCCATGCTCAAACCGTACCAACGTATTATTGGAATGGGACTGCCAGTAGTGCCGTTACTCTTATCTGAATTACAAAGAGAACCCGATCACTGGTATTGGGCACTCGAGAATATCACAGGCGAGAACCCGGTCAAACCTGAAAACCAGGGCTACGTCAGGAAAATGGCAGAGGACTGGTTGAACTGGGGCAAGACGCAAGGATTCCTGGCGTCATGATTGATTCGAATGATTTTCCATACCTGTCACCAACTAACCATCGAATCACCAGCCCCCAGGACGGTGACTACAATTGCATCGCTTGGTCTTTCCAAGATAACTCCAGATGGTGGGAACCAGGTTAGTATTGGCCGAGTTCTTTTCATCATGGCGATTATGGCATAGCAACACTCATCAAACTGTTTCAAGACGCTGGATTTGTATCTTGTGAAACGGATACAGTTGAAGAAGGATTCGAGAAAGTTGCAGTCTATGGATCGACATTTCTCTATACCCACGCCGCACGACAGTTGAACAACGGTATGTGGACCAGCAAGCTTGGCAAACTAGAAGATATCGAACACCACACCCCGCATGACATTGCGGGCGGGGTCTATGGTGAAGTTGTTGAAATCATGAAAAGAGAGGTCCTCAAATAAAGTGGCTGTTGGCAAGAGACCAACAGCCAATCAGGGATCATTGCTCAACCTACTTGGCGGCAAATAGCTTCGTGATCTCCTCGTCACTCAGTTCGTCCTTGCCATCGTTTGGATCAATCACCAAAGCGGTGCCATTGGGGGCGATCCACACAACGTTCTGGCTCAGCGAGAACACTTCCTTCATCTTGGGCTGCTTCTCCAGAATCTTGAAGTAGGCATTGCTCATCGTCTTGATCTTCAGCGTGGGTGTTTCCTTCTTGTACTGGTCATCAATCCAGACGCCATTCAGTTCGACGCAGTTGCGACTGTTGACCTGACGCTGAGCCCGCTGGCTCTGCTGCGACTGGTTCTTCATGTCGTTGAGCTGCTGAGAGAGGTCTACACCGAGCTTACCTTGCTGGGTTTGATCAAGCGAATGGTTGCGTAAGGCTCGTTGTGCATATTCGTAAGTCTTCTGGACTTCATTCTGGCTGTTGGATGTGCCACGCGCCTGGTTAACGCTGTTGTTGCGTTCAACGAGTTTGAGTGCATCGCCTGTGCTGGCTCCACCCAGACCGCCGCCACCGAGTCCGCCACCCATGCCAATCCCACTTCCTTTACCGCCTCCGCTGCCTGGACGAACTGCTCCACCACCGCCTCCAACATCGCTAGACCTGGATGTCCCTGAGTCATTGATCTGTACTCGGTGTCCTCGATCACCAGGCCGTACCATCGGCATTGGCACATCATCAGGAACCACCAGGTAACTCGTGTAGGGCGTGGCAATGCTGTACTTCTTGGCAAGCATCACTACTTCGTCCACGAGTTCCTTCTTCTCGCCACTCGTGCGGATCTGATCAAGCAGATACCCGACTTTCCGGCGAGCCCAGAGGTCTTCAACATAACCTCGCACATCGGGCTTGTCCTGAAACTCAACTGTATAGTTGAACTCTTTGCTCTGTGCCCCCACATTGCCCGTGAGCTTCAAATTGACTTTACCGGTGCCTTGATAGCGTGCCAGCACCACCAGTTGGCCGCCGTGGAAAAGGTCAGGCAACTGCGGGGGATACATCTCGACCAGACGAATATCACTGCTGGTCGAAAGCTTCAAATCAGTCAGTACCGGCTGATTGATCTGCGAGAAGAATGTCGAGACCTTGATCTCCATGTCTTCGCTTGGCTTCACGAAACTGCTGGTTGCCTTGTGCTTCTCGGCCAGGCGATCCAGGAAGCTGGCATCGAGATCGTAACCGACACCAAACGTAAAGATGCGAGTGTTGGCTGTCGTTGCCCGATCGACGTTGTTGAGGATTTTGTTCACGTCCACCTCACCGACGGTTGGCTTGCCATCGGTGAAGAAGATGATGGTGAAGTTGCGCTGCTTGGCGTTGGTCTGAAACTTGAGTGCTTCCAGCAGAGCTTCGTTGATC
>CAYPJB010000181.1:0-8800 GCA_964410845.1 uncultured Bacteroidales bacterium
GGGCCGCCTGCTGAAGAAGAAGTGCCATGGCCCAGCCCGATGGTGCGGGATCTGATTCTGACAACGACGCCGAAACAACCCGTTCGAACACGGCGGATCTCCCCTGTCCCCTTCCGTACTACAGCATCTTCGGATGCCATGAAGATACCCAGCATGGCACCGTCGGACACGGATACGCTGAAGGATGCCGCCCAGAGCAAGTCACCCACGAAGAAGACCGCCCGCGATATCCAGATCGTTCAGGGCGTGAGCAAAAGTGCAGTCATCGGCATCGCCCTGGCTGCCGTGGTGGTGACGCTGGTGATTACGTTCGTGGTGCTGTGGCTGGTGATGCGGAGTTAAGTAGGCATTCTTCTGCCAATCCTGGTTCGGCTACTAGCTAATGGTTGAATCCTGCAGGATCAAGGTGAAAGTCAAGCCGGTCGTCGTCGATCCTGATACCAGCGCCAGGAAAAGTAGTGTGCTCCCATCAGGCTGAGGAAGAGAGCTCCGACTGAAAGAGTCCAGCCCATCCGCCATTGGAAGAACTCGCAGGCGAGTGTTACTAGAAGTAAAACACCAGTAGTAGCTGCCAACGGCCAGGGAGAAAGTTGCCTCTGTTGCCAGAGACTTGTTTGTCGCAGAGTGAATTCCAGCACGACGATCAAACCGAGCAGCATGAATCCAAACAGACAGTAGAACAGTGGCAAGATGTATCCGGATAATAACGAGTTAGCAATCGCCAAATCAATAATGAAGACGAACAGCAGTATTGGTCCAATCAGCATGAAGTACATCCAATAGTCGAAGGGGCCAGCGTTCAACAAGCTATTATTCCCCTTCAGCACCTTGAAATCTCTGATGTAGCTGGGTGCGTAGGCACCAAGTATTCCTGCCCCCAGGCAGAGGAACACAACACTGATCAATTCTAGAAAAAAGAACCGTGCTTCATGGTAGATTTGAGAAGTGATGAACATTCTCTCGCTGTTCAAATAGGTTTGAAGTTGTTTCTGGAACGGCTTGTCCGACAGTTCTGAATGTGTTTTCATGGCTCTGGAATTGAACTGGAGAGTACCTTCTTTCGATGGTTCGATATTATTAAAGGTTTGTTGAAGGATATTTCGGGTCATGGCTCCCGCGCGGTCACTGAGATGATGAAGAAACTCAGGGATCGTTGCCAGTGAAATAACTGCAAGCATCATCGCACATCCACAGGCAAAGCCAATGGCAAGGGTTTCCATCCGAGAGACGGGTTTGAGAATTGCAGTACAGATTCCACCAACAGCGCCCAGCCAAAAAAGGCTGGTCAATTTGATGAACAGATGCAGGAGACCGGAGAAGGGATACCCTTTTCCCTGGAACGAGTAGCCCAGAGCTCGAAACGATAACGAAGGATAGATTGTCTGACCGGTAGTAGCTTCCGTGATGACAAATTCCGTGGTGACACACAGCCCCAACACTCCTGGCAGGCAGAGTAACAGAGCGATCAGAAATGCAACGCCTGACTGTCTAATTTGCTGTCCATACCACACATTGAGAAGGGAAGCAAAACTGGGCGGTCTAGCCTTCACCGGTTCGCCACCAAGGAACAACGACAAGTCGTTGGACAGGTCCAGAGCTGAGCAATAACGTTTGATAGGTTGCTTTTCCAGGCACTTCAGGCAGATGGCTTCAAGCTCAGCAGGCACTTTCGGATTCAGCATGCGAGGTGATGCTGGCTCCTTGTCGAGCACTGCGAGAATGGTTTCCATGGCACTCGCAGCACGAAACGGCGGTTGGCCTGTGAGGAGCTCATAAAGAATGGCGCCAAGGCTATAGACATCTACTGCTGGACTTAGTCCTTTCTCACAACGTGCCTGTTCTGGTGCCATGTAGGCAGGTGTGCCGACGATAGCGCCTGTGTTTGTCAGATCACTATTTCCATCCACCTTCCTTGCGAGGCCGAAATCAGATACATGAGGTTCGCCTGCACAATCCAGAAGAATATTGCCTGGCTTCAAGTCACGATGCAGAATGCCACGAAGATGTGCATGATGGACTGCCCGGGCAATCTTTTCTACCATGGAAGCTGCCCATTGATGCTGTTGTTTCGGCGTTTCGTTCGATGGCCGATTGTTCTTGGCTTGGCTGAGGTTTCCTCCTTCGATCAGCTTCATGCTGAAATAGTGTTGTCCTTCGTGTTCCCCCACTTCGTAGATGGGCACGATGTGAGTATGATCGAGATTGGCAGCGGCTTCTGCTTCTTCATGGAATCGCTGGACATCGCTTGGTCCCGCCAGATTGCCGGCAGAAACATTTTCAGAGCGACAACACGGTTCAGGCTGACTTGCCGAGCTTTAAATACGATTCCCATTCCACCACGAGCAATCTCATCCAGGACTTCGTAATCGCCGAAATAGCGTACCCGCTGCCCGGATTCAGCGTTATTTGTTAGAGCCAGCGTTGGGGCTTCACCATCGACAGCACCCCGTGGCCCCAGTACTGCTTCCAATTTCCCTCGATTTACAAAGAAACTACGTATCTGTTCCGCGAATTGCGGATATTGTTCCGTCCAGGCATCGATATCAACTGGCTGTCCAGCAGCACGTTCATCAGCTTCGATAAGTGATGCCAGGATAGAATGAAAGCCGGGCTCGGCAGATTTCATGTCGATTCCTCGGTTGGAGCCAATGCCGTTCGCAACTGTTGCATGGCACGGTAGAGCAGGGCTGCTGCCGCGCCAGTGGATCGCTGCAACGTCTCTGCTACCTGTGCCAGTGGCATTCCTCGCAGATGATGCAGCTCGATCGCTTGACGCTGCTCATCTGGTAAGCTGAGCATGGCATCAGCCATGCGAGCGAGATCTTCATTCTGAACAGCTTTCAAGCTTGGCGACGAATGCGAGGGAGCGAGCAGGCCAGCCAATTTTACAGAAGACTGTTCCAGTGAACGTTCGACATCAATGTTACGGGCAGCAGTCATCCATTTGCGGGCTTCATCGGTCAAGTTGTTGACAAGGATGCGTCGTACCCAGGCTACCTGCTCTCCAGTACCTTTTCCAGCAACATCGGCCCAGGCTTGATGGGCTTCAAGTAAAGTTTGCTGAACAATTCCTGATAGATCGACCTTGGCCTGCAGCCGAGCATCCAGCCCCTGCTGTGCGAGCAGGAGTAGATACGACCGAAAGCGCTCGACTGGTGTATGCATGATGGTCACCTATCTCACCAAGCGTATCAGTGCAGTGATGATGACGCGAAGTTATTATTATTTGAAAAAGATGTACTTAAGAGCTAATTGACCACCACGGTGAAGCCTCGACAGAACCATACTCCATTGTCGTAGACTTCCGACCAATGGGTGCTGATCTTCTGGCTCATGCCGCCAAGGTCGTTACTTGGTGGTAGGGCTCTACCGTGGCTGGCATTTCATACCGATCCAAGCAAATGCGATAAGGTTGATAAAATTGGTGCCATTGTTGCAATTCGAATCGTAATTGGTTAGGATGGCTACCTTGGCGAAAGGGATGTCCAATGACTTCGATGTCGAACTGGTTTCGAAGATCGTACTCTCGAAACAGTCTGGTCTAGAAGTCGTTGCCGATGAAATGGAGTTCGGGCCGGGACTGCTACTACCACAGGATCTGTGATGGATCCTCGTTCTGCCGGGAGCCAGACATGTCGCTGGACCCTTTGAGCCTGCCCCCGCCAGTGAATCAGTGCACCAGCCCCGCTGGCAATTCCACCGGGTCTGGTACGGGAAATGGTCCTGACACGTTGCCATTCGACCTGATGACGCTGCCTTCGATTTGCCTGCCAGAGGGTACGCCAGAAATCATCGGCCGGACACGGTTGATATCGGAAATTGCCCGCGGAGGCATGGGGGTGGTTCTGCGAGCGCGGGACACGCTTTTTGATCGAGAGATCGCTGTCAAGGTACTGCAGTCAAAATACAACCTGAAGTCGAAGTACCAGCAGCGTTTCATGAACGAGGCTCATATCACCGCCAGGCTTCAGCATCCCGGAGTAGTGCCCATCTTCGAAGCAGGGCAGTTGCCCGATGATCGTCCCTATTTCACGATGCGGCTGGTCAACGGACAGAACATGAAGCAACTGCTGGCGGATCGTCAGGATACACGCCACGAACAAACCCGATTCATCAAGATCTTTGAACAGATCTGCCAGACGCTGGCCTATGCACACCATCATGGCGTCATCCACCGCGATCTGAAACCATCGAACATCATGATCGCACCATTTGGTGTCGTCAAAGTGCTGGATTGGGGCATCGCGAAGGTGATCCGCAATCCGTTGCCTGATATTGAAGAGTTCGAACTCTCGCCGTTCATGGAGGAACAGGAACCATCGGATAACGAGCCAGCGAAGGAAAAAAAGGCCGATTCGATCACGGAGTGTGGCAGCGTGCTGGGGACACCGGAGTACATGCCCCCCGAGCAGGCGAACGGAGACTGGAAGCATCTGGATGAACGTGCCGATGTGTTTGGCCTGGGCGCCATCCTCTGTGAGATTCTCACGGGGAAGCCGCCGTATGAAGGCAGGTCGCCGTTTCGTGTGCTACGCAAGGCTGCAGCGGGTGAGCTGGGCCCTGCCATGAAGCGGTTGGACACCTGTTTTGCGGAGCCTGAACTGGTTCGTCTGGCCAAGAACTGCCTGGCACCCCGGGCGGAGGCTCGGCCTCGTGACGCTGGCCTGGTGGCGAAGGCACTGGCAGACTATCTCGAATCAGATCTGCGGCGAGCAGAACGCGACATGGTGCGGTTTTTCGAGCTCAGCCTCGATCTGTTCTGTCTCGCCAGTGTGGATGGTTACTTCCTGCGGGTGAACTCCAACTTCAGCCGGGTTCTCGGCTACAGCAGCGAGGAGTTGCTGTCGAAGCCCTTCCTCGATTTTGTCCACCCGGAGGATCGGGAGTCGACACTGGCGATCATGCAGGATCTGGAAAATGGTAAGCCGGTAGTACTGTTCCGGAACCGTTACCGTCACGTGACCGGGCACTACCACTGGCTGGAGTGGACTGCCAAATCAGTTCCTGAGGAAGCGCTGATCTTTGCCGTGGCACGGGATGTCACAGTGCATTTCGAAGTGGATTAACCTGAGGGGCATCATGTATCCTGCATCGATGGCTCACATTATCGTCGGCATCGTACTGATACTGGTCGTGCAGATGGACTGCAGACTGGGCGATCATGAGGAAAAGAGCGTCTGGCGACTGAAGCGGGATGTGGAAGAGCGTGAGCGCCAGGTGACCCGTGCTCAACGGGAACTGGCTGTCGCTCGAGCGAAGGTGGCCTTGGCACAGGGGCAACGCCAGCAGGCCATTGATGAATTGCGGAAAGCGGTGGCGGGTTACCAGGGCGAAGTTGATTGGATACGTCAGCATGCCAGCTGGTTCTGTGATCCCCGTGAACTGATGACACAGGCCCGGTGGGATCTCGCCCAGGCCCGTGTCTGGCTGGCAGAAGTGGAGGACGATGTCACCACCCTGGTTGCAGAACTCACGACGATTGTGGGTTTTCACGAAGAGCGGCTACAGCGTATGCGGAAACTGGAGCAGATGATGGCCGTGAAGCCTGAGGAGAAAGTGGCTGTAGAACGGGCGCTGGAAGAGGCACGTCAGCAGCTGGCATCAGCGGAGAAGCGGTTGAAGAACGAACCGGTTCGCTAGACTTGGCAGAACGCCTGTTCAGTACTATTTTGGGTTGTCAGCGCATGGAGACGGCCTACGATGCTTCCTGCGTTCCATTGAGGGCGGCGAATTCCCGGGCATATTCTTTGGATCTGAACTCATACCCGATGTGGGTGGCACGAAAGGGCCAATTCGAAACGCCATACCAGAAGAAGGGCTGGGGGAAGAACTCATCCCAGAACCACATGTGGGTAAGTATTCCCAGCATGATACTTCCCCAGAAAAAGGCGACTGTAATCCCCTCACCTATTCCCAGCTTCAGGAAAGAGAGCAGCATGACTCCGCCGCATCCGAGTATGGGAATAGCCAGAGAGATCGGTGTTTTTAGTCGATTGAGATAACGGAACCGCTGGGCGCAGGGAGAACAGGCCGGTGCACCGATCCGTGGCCCCAAACCCCAGAACGTCAGTGACAGGATGTTCTTGCTGATAGTTCCTACACGAATTTCATCGCCCGTCTCTGCCTTTTTGCATCGCACGCAACGGTCTGGAAACCGGGGTTGCTGTTCTGCCGGCAATTGTACTTCATTCATGAATTCCCTGCTCCGAAAGAATTTGGCCCATACGCGCTGAAGCTTCAAAGCATTCAAGCCGTCGGGACCCGCATCACATTGCCACACTCGGTGCAGGTTGCTTTCTTGCCTGCATGGATGGCTTTGGCGCTGAGCTTCTTGTTGCACTTGGGGCATTCAAAACTAATGCGAGGCTCAGAAGCTTGGCCGTTCTCTTCAGGTTCGTTCTCGACCCGTTTGCCACGGACCAGTTGATAGGTCTCCTTTAAACTGGCAGCCAGGAGAATAGCGCACAGCAGTCCTGCACCCAGAGCGGAATACCGGATGTTGTCGATGGCTTTGAACACGACATCAACGCTGCTTTCCACCTGTCGATTGATTTCCTGCCCTGCTTTCCCGATTCCCTGTGCAATGGGGACACCACTTTCTGCCAGGCCGGAAGTGATGGACTTGATCAACAGTCCGTCCAGTGATGGCAGGCTTTCAGGTTTGTTGAATACAGCTTCGGGTTTGATCCACAATCCATGCCCCACAGCAGTATTGACCTGTCCAAACAGATAATAGCCAATCAATCCCCCAAGGACGGTTCCCGCCACGAAACCAAGGAGTGCAGCCAGGAATCTGCCGGGTGGCTGGGCGACTACTTTGAACGGAGACCAATCAGACGACCATCGATTACGAACTTCATCTCGAGGAGTTAATTCACCACGCCGCATCATCTGGCCGAGGTGATTAACCGAGTAGGGGCCAGTCTCAGCATTTTCATTTCTAAGCCACCATCGTCGTCCGTACTGTGCCAGGTAGCCTTGCAGCCAAACCAGTATGGGGACCATTAACATGGCCACCAACACGAGTTCGGGTCCGGCCATGTGCCGAACAGCCGAACCCTGTGGATCAGCAGGGCTGGCACCAAAGCCCCGGCCCATCAGCCAGAATCCTGCTGCACCAGCAATGAACGTGAGGACTATCGCAACAAGGACTCGAATCATGGAGCATTCGCTTGATAACAGGGATCGAAGATCAGGCAGCTTCTACCGCTAGATATTGTGAAAAACATAGCAGAGCATGCGATGCGTTGCAATCAGTTGTCGGACAAAAAAAACTGATATCCGCGATCATGTACCCGACTATTGACGCTGAAGTGGGAGCTCAGGACAATGGTTTATTGCCATGTACTTCGATGGGTCTGCTATGAACGGGTAGAAAGGTGGGTGTTATGCTCCAGATTGCTCTGATGGTGTTGTCATGGTTGATGATGCCAGGGAATGTCGCGGTTGGCTTCGCGGATGATGAAACGTCAACGGTGGAAGTCTACTTCGCCAGGGAGAATGTGCCTGCTGAGGTGAAGACAGGCTCACGCGTACATTTGTTGCGGCTGGACGGACGAACGGTTACCCGGACGGGGAAAGTCAGTCAGACGACCACGATCCTCGCTTCGAATGTCGTGGCGGAATCTGTGACGATGGTGGAGAAGCCTGCTTCGCCTGAGCAGGCCGTCAAGGTGGTGCTCCGCGTGAAGAAAAACCAGTTGCGAACCGTTGAACGAGCGAAAACACAAATGGTGACTGTGATGGAAACCGACTCTGATGGCAACAGGAAGACGGTGAAGAAACCAGTGACGTTGCTGTTGGAAATCAGCAAGTAATGGCACAGTCTGATCGAGGCTCAACCAATTCGATGATCCAGAAATGTTACAAGATTCTGATTGAGGGCAAGAACTTCCTGCTGGACATGGATGGCAAAAAGCAGAAGTATGGCTTCTTCACCACCCGCTGGGTGCAAGCTGGTCCTTCGTCCGAAGCAGAAGCGCTTGCCCTGCGGGAGCTTCACAACGACAAGAAGTTGAAAGGCATGGCTTACAACGCGGCAGACGATCCACCGGTGTTGCATGTAGATGAATTGGAAGAAGTTGATGCGCTGCAACCGGCTACAGGGTTGGCGTTGTATCTGGACAACGAAGCAGAGTAGGTGCTTCCTGCTTGATCACTTCTCGCAGTATGGGCTTTGCATCACACTGTGAAAACAACAAGATCCAGGCAGGTGCCTGGATCTTTCAGAAGTTGTTGGCTAATCGTTAAGCCTTGGCAGATCGTCGTTGTTGACGACGGCGATGGCGAATGATTTGATAACCAGCGAAGCCTGCGCCGACAGAGCCGAGCAGGATGATGCTGGCAGGTTCGGGAACAGCGGCCATACGGACTACCAGATCCTGGAAGTCGTGGTCACCACCGCCAGGCAGATCGGTCAGACCGAGGAACACCGCATTGCTGCTTGTTTCAAATGTTCCGGTAGCCAGGTAGGGATCGACCCCTGCGAAGAAACCAGGCAAGTTAGCTTGGTTCATGTTGGAGCCGTTGTCGACGTTGACATTATTCGGGGCACCGGTGATCCAGCGGAACGCGACGAGTCCGGCTGGCAGGGCAATGTCGTAGGAGACAGGGCCTGTTGGGGGATAGGCAACGCCAGTACCGTGGGGACCCCAGAGAGTCACATACCCTGAACCACTATCGACCTGGAAGCTGTTCTGTAGCGTCGAATTGCCCTTGCCGAACCAGGTAAAGCGGACCGTTGTGGCTGAGTTGAGGCTGACAATCAGCGGAGCGCCGTTGTTGCTGAAGCCCGTAATGC
>CAYPJB010000182.1:0-8769 GCA_964410845.1 uncultured Bacteroidales bacterium
GTATTCAGGTTTAGCGTAGAAGAGTTGGTAATCCTTCCCGTGAGTCCTGATAGGTCACCAGATAACGTGAGTGTTCCGTTCGTGTTCAGCAATCCCTGTGTACCTGTGATTGGAGCACTGACCGTGTTAGTGCCAAAGAAAACACCGGGAGTGCTACCAAAGCCAAGTGTGGCACCGGCCCCACCGCTGGCGATGGTATTAGTACCTGAGGTACTGAAGATCATGCCGGTAGCGATGTTCAATGCTGCACCAGCATCAATCGTCGTGGTATTGGAAGCAGTGGAACGCAGGGCATTGATGGACATGCTGCTAACATTGGTCGATGCTGAACGGGTGACGTTTGCTCCGGCTGAGTAGGTGGTTGAGTAGGATGCACTCGGTAGTGGGGTGAAGCCGTTAGTGGCATCGTAGGTCAGGAAATCACTGGTACCGATCATGCGTGGGATGATGCCACCCACAGCAGCAGGCACTGAACCGGCGAACTTGACCTGCCCGGCCTGTGACAACGTGGTACCTGCTACCTGGAGCGTAGCTCGGTCTGCGAGAGAGAGGTTTCCCGTAGCCAGGAAGGATGCGGTACCGCCAGTACCATTAGGTGTGATAGTAAGTATGTTGTGCCCACCAGTAACATTGAGACCACCATATGTTTCGCTGGATGCCTGGGTGGTCAGTCCACGATAAGCAATGCTGGAATCACGTACTTCGATGACCAGATTGTCCGGGATCCGATTACCGTTGTTGGCAGCTGGAACATACGGCGTGTTCTGATTGGATGGGTCGCCGTTTGTGGCATTATTATCCAGAGCCAGGGTTGCACCGGAATATACCTTCATACTGGTTGCAGAACCATACGATCCATTGGCCCCCTGCAGAGTCAAAATGCCATTAACGATCCTGATATCAGGAGAAGCATTGGTGCCAGTAACAACATTCCCGCCGAAAAAAGTACCCAGATTAAACGAAGTGGAGCCTGTATAGGTGTTGTTTGCCGTTAATGTCATACCATCGCCAGCAGCATACACCCCGTTGACGTTGTACCCCAGGGTTTTGAGCAGCGAGCCGTTGGAAACGACACCAGACAAGATGATGGCATTGTTGCCTGCAAAAGAAGACCCTCCATTGGTACGAATGATCTGGGTACCGCCACCCAGGTCCAGTGGAGTAGCGATGGTGTTGCTTCCATTTCCACCAAACACACCAATAACATTGATTTCGCCCGTCACACGCAGGGTTCCGGAACCAATCACACCATTGGTAGGCCAGGTTGGCACTGGACTAGCCGTCTGATTCATGAAGATCAACTGACTCAACGTGGTGTTGTTGGTACCAATATCGAGGAAGGCACCAGCACCAATCGCTACTGACGAGGTTGCAGGCAGCACACTAGTGTTCATCAGCCGCAACGTACCACCTACAGGGCTCTGGCCGATGGGCGCCGGCCCAATAATCACATTCGCCCCCAACACACCGTTAATGTTGGTATTGATTGGAAAGGATGCAGTCACATTCAATGGCTGTGTCAGTTCCAGAACGCCAGCGCCAATTTTCTGAATAGCAGTTTGTGTCGACGTAATAGGCACATTGATCTGCGTGGTACCGCTGGCAACATTGATGACACCAGTGGTCTGTGTGCTGGATCCTACTACGAAGTTAAGTGGACCAGGACCGTTGAACGTATATCCATTCGCAGAAATATTCAAACTGTCGAGATTGATCGTGCCGGGCAGAGTCACTGTCCCCAGGCCAGCACCAGCAAAGATGGCTCCATCACCGGCGGCATTGTTCCACGCTGTACCACCAAAGTTCAGGCTGCTCGTATCCCAGGTGCTATTGACTGCACCATCCCAGGTTTTATCTCCCGCAACAGCCTGGTTCGCTACCGAGCCAAGGCCCAACAGCGTGAGAACTGCACCGATGTTTCGAAGTAAGCGTACTCGTGGAGTCATCGCAAATACCATCTGAAGAAAAACTGGATGATGTGCCGTTCCTGCTCTGTGTTGCAGGGTCCGGTTACACCAATACACACCCTCTATACGGGGGCTCACTGTGATTCCTGAATCTCATTTGTTGTTTTTTGAAAGATTTTTGAACAACCTCTCGGTACCATAATGCGAATTGGATATCGCGCTGCTGCTGCAGGCTAGAAGATAGCGATGGTGAACCAGGTTCCTGAAACGAATGTATCTCTCCTGGGGCGACTCAGTGAATTCCCTGCCAACCAGGGTGCCTGGTCGGATTTCGTCAGTATCTATGGTTCGCATCTGCTGGAATGGTCGAAACGGTCAGGCTTGCAGGATGCCGACGCAGAAGATGTCACTCAACTCATCCTGCTGCGACTGGCCAAGGTGATGCGAAGCTTCGAGTATGATTCCAACCTCAGCTTCCGGGCCTGGCTGCGTACCGTGGCGCAGCATGTCTGGCAGGATTTTGTCCGTACCAGGCGGAATATCCGCTGGAAGATGATAAATGATGAAGGTCATCTCTTCTCGCTGGAAGCCGAGCAGGACTTCACCAACTCGATTGAATCGGCGTACGACGAAGAGATGCTGAAAAAGTCGTTCGACAGCGTCAGACTGCGAGTGCATCCGCAGACATGGGAGGCTTTCAAACTGACAACACTGAACGAACAGCCCAGCCAGGAAGTGGCAGAACGCCTGGGGATGAAGCTCTCCCTGGTTTACAAGGCCAAGAGCAACATCCTCAAACTGCTGCAGGAGGAAATGCACTACCTGGAGAACAGCCTGCGATGAAACTCCCCTGCCCTGTTACCGAGCAATGGGAACGCATGCTGGCCGATGAGCTTCCACGCGAACAGGAAGAATTGCTCGACAAACATCTCACGTACTGCAGTGGCTGCCGAGAGCGGCTCGAGCAACTGACCCAGCCCGACACCATGGAACGAGTGGGAGCCATTCTACATGCGATGTCCCAACAGGTACGGTTGCCTGCTGAGGTGAAACACAAGCTGTTGAATGTCATCACTTCTGAGCATGCGAACCACGAGACTGACCGGGAGCCTATATCCCTACCGAACATCACCGGGTACGAACTCATCAGTGTGCTGGGCCGAGGGGGTAGCAGCGTTGTCTATGCTGCTCGAGACACCAAGCTCCATCGCATGGTGGCGATCAAGTTACTGCACGACAAGGCCACGCCTGTCCAGCGTCAGCGGTTCCACAAGGAAGCACAATCGCTCGCTTCGCTTCAACACCCGAACGTTGCCCGAATCTTCGATGTCGGAGAAACGGCTGAGCAACCCTACCTGATTCTCGAATACATCTCGGGGGGCAGCCTGGCCAACTATCTTCGTGGTCAATCACAAGCAGCTGAGCCGAGTGCTCGCGTCATTCTGCAACTCGCTTCCGCCATCCAGAAGGCACACGATACCGGTTTTATCCATCGCGACCTGAAACCAGCCAATATCCTCCTCGAACCGCACTTCGGAGTTGCCGAAACCAGTGGGCTGGATTGCTTCCTGCCCAAGATCATCGACTTTGGTATCGCCCGTGATGTACAAGCAACCGAGCATCTCACCAACACTCGCGACTTCCTTGGCACCCCCAGCTACATGGCACCCGAGCAGATCACGCAGTCGGGGCACTGGCAAGCGGATCAGAGAATGGACGTGTATGCCCTGGGAATTATTCTGTATGAGATGCTGACGGGAAGACCGCCGTTTCGAGCGGTTTCGCCCATTGATACAATGCTGCAGATCAAACACGATGAGCCCGTGCCGCCCACTCGCTTTGAGCCAACCTTGCCTCGCGATCTGCAGAACATTTGCCTTAAGTGCATTGAGAAAGACCCCACCAAGCGGTACAGTTCAGCTCAGGCGCTCGCCGATGATCTCGATCATTTCCTGCATGGAAAGCCGGTACAGGCCCGGCCCATCTCACGCCTGGTACGTGCGTGGAGATGGAGCAAGCGCAATCCCGGCTGGGCCAGTGCCGCAGCACTTGTCTTCCTGATCCTCCTGGTGGCTGCCTTCGTTGGCCCGGTGCTGGCACATCGTGAACGTAAACTGCGGGAAGAAGCTGCACATCATGCCTATCGGGCTGAAATGGAAAGCCAGCGTGCACAGGAAAATCTGAACACAGCCGGACAAGTGCTGGATGAAATGCTGGATCGTCTGCTCAACAATATGCGGTTGCAGGATCCCGCCTATGAAGATGTTCAGAAAGGAATGGTCACCTTTGCCATTCCCTATCTCGAACAGTTCGTCCAGCATGAGGAAGCAAGTGATGTGCTGAAGCTGCGCCAGGCTCGAGGTCTGATGCAGTTGGCCATGGTGCAAGTGAAGAACAGCGAACTCGACAAGGCGCAATCGACGTATATACGGTCGCTCCAACTGGTGAAACAACTCAAGCCATCGGGCTCGCTGTCAGAGGCTAACCTTCTGAAAGCTCTCTCGTCTGCACACATGGAGTATGCCCGTTTTCTGCAGGTGTATCGCCATGATCACGCAGATTCAGAAGGACTCTACCGCATCAGCCTCGAATACACAGATCAACTTGCCAAACTGCGCGGCATGGAAAAATGCTACGACAGCTATGCCATCCAGTATTCACTACTGGCATCGCTTCTCAGTTCCAGCAAAGATCGATCTGACGAGGAGCTACGTTACCTCATGCAGGCTATCAATTATCGTGAGAAGCTCGTTGAACTTTACCCGGATCGCGATGACCTGCGGCACTACGCAGCCATGACGCACATGAACGCTGCCATCCATTACCGTCGTCAAAAGAATGCTGATCTGGAGATCATTGAACTGCGTAAGGCTCTGGATCTTCAACTCCAAGTGAATCAATCAAAGTCGATCTGGATCGAATCCCCTTACTATGTTTCAACGCTGCAAGGGGAACTCGGAGTCGCACAAATCATGGCAGGCCAGCGAGAGGCTGGTTTAGCACTTGTCAGGAAAGCCAGGGAATTGTCCCAGGCACTTACTATTGCCTACCCATCCAGTAGCAAATATCAGGCACTCTCACAGAACTGGGACAAGGTGATCAGGCATTACGGCAAATAACCAGATGCAGTAATCGGTACTCCCTCTCATGTACGACTTGCAGGTTTCGTAGCGAAATGTTGTGTTTGTTTGCTCAGATCGCTTAGTTGTATTTCTCATGAGCCGCTCACATCCTGCCTATCTTACCTGATCTCTGATTGCAATATCGGCTGGGCTGCTTTATTCTTTAGTAGAAGCAGGCATCGCCTGAGAGGACGTCATGCCAAAATACAACGCTGCAGGAAGCTGGCACCGCTGGGTCATACTGGGTTCACTCGCCAGCACGATGGCTATTGGCATCGTGGCAGCCCAGGCTCCACAACCTCCGAAAGCTCCAGCCCCTGCACCGCCGAACATTCGCATCGTCGGTGGAGCACAGGTCATCATCAATGGCCAGGTCTTCGTTGGAGGCCAACCCGGTGCAGAGCCTGCTCGTGATAACAGCAATCAGCGGGTGAAACTCCCCATCGATCCGCGAGCCCGCCGCAAGGTGGAAGAAGCCAAGCGTTTTATTGAGACACAGGATTGGCAGAGCGCTGTCAAGATTTTGCAGTCGCTGCTCGATGCCACCGAGGATAACTTCCTTCAGGAAAGCGAAAGCGACAAAGGTCGGCGGGTCAGTGTTCGTGCAGAAGCCAACCGTCTGCTGGGCAGTCTGCCTGCGGAAGGCAAGCGATTCTATGAACAGCAATTCGGATCCGTAGCCAAGCTGGCGCTCAAGCAGGCCAAGGCGCAAGCCAACCCACAGCAACTCGCGGAAGTCGCACTGAAGTATGTACATACCCAGGCCGGTGCGGAGGCAGCAGCCTGGCTGGGTTCCTACCATCTGGACCATGGCCGATACATCGTGGCTGCGCTGTGCTTCGAGCGATTGCTCAATCGGGATGGAATTGCCAACGATTTGTCCCTGGCGACTCTGTACAAGGCAGCCATCGCATTCGAACGTTCGGGCGATGCCGCCAACCGTGAAAAAGCATGGTCGCTACTGCAAGCCAAGCTGAAAAACAGTACTGATCGCTTGCCTGTCGCACTCCGTTCCTGGGATGAAGACAAGCTACGAGCTTCGCTGAAGACCCTGGCGACATCCCGATTGATGGTCAGCCAGAACGATTGGCGACTCTTCATGGGCAGCCCTGACCGGGCCGCACGCAGCAACAGCACCACTCCCTTCATGGAACCCATGTTTCCTGCCATCGCCACCAGCGAACCGGGGCAGGCACGAAACGAAGTGGAGAACGCCAGTAAGAAGATTGCCAGCATGGGGGTGCCGATCATCCATGGTTCCCATCCGCTGATCGTGCGTGATTTCGTGATCTACCGCACCCTGGAAGGTCTCGCCGCCTTCAACCTGAAAACCGGAGCGAAGGCCTGGGACAGCCCGTCAGATGTCAGTTTTGCTGCATCACTGCGCTCGCAGAACAACAGCGATCCGGAGGCAATGAGCAACCTCAACACCTACCGCGAATCGGCAGCTAACATCCTGATTGAAAACACGCTGCTAGGCACGCTCAGTGCCGACAACGAACTGGTTTATAGCGTGGAAGACATGGCACTTCCACCCAATGTCCAGACGTACGGTGTACCATGGCGTGGTGGATGGAATCGCAATCCCCAGATTGGTAATCGCCAGGGTGATTTCAGCGTCTGCAATCATCTGATCGCGTACGACATCGAAGGCGGACGAGCGGTCTGGTCGATTGGCACCAAACTGCCTGATCAACCTTTCTCGGACATGTTCTTCCTGGGGCCACCGCTCCCACTGGGAGACAAGCTCTACGTGCTGGCCGAAGTCAATGCCGAGATCAAGCTTCTGTGTCTGCAGAATGTAAAATCTCCCAAGCCTCAAGCTCCCGAAGAGTTCGACTACACCGTTGAACTGGTCTGGTCACAACCACTTGGCGTGGTGGATCGCAAGCTTTCGGAAGACCCGGTGCGCCGCACGCAGGCTGCTACGCTTTCCTATAGCGACGGCATCCTGGTCTGTCCGACCAACGCCGGCGCAGTCGTCGGCATGGATCTGCTCACCCGCACACTGGTCTGGGCGTACAACTATCAGAATGAAACAGTCAATACCGACAATAACGAAGCAGATCGCATCCCACAGTTCAGGGTGCGGGGCAGGATGCCTCGAGGCATCGAAGGCCCAACGCGAGGAGCACAGTGGTCCTACTCAGCGCCGGTCATAGCCCAGGGGAAAGTACTGCTGGCACCGCCAGATGGTGATGCCTTGCATGCCATCAACCTGCGAGATGGCACACTGGCCTGGTCAGTGAACCGCGTCGATACCAGCAAGGACCCTCTTCCTCCCGATAACTACCTGGGCGGTGTTTTCGAAGACAGCGTTATCCTGGTGGGCAAGCAGAATGTCCACGCACTCGATCTGAAGACGGGCAAACCATTATGGAATGTCGATACAGGCATCCCTTCGGGACGAGGCATCGCCAACGATGATACATACTTTCTGCCAACCAAAAGCAACGAGATCGTCAGTGTTGCTCTGAAGACAGGCACTATCACTGCCCGGCACAAAGCCCGACAGAAGGAACAGCTAGGCAACCTTGCACTCGTAGGTGAACACCTGGTTTCTCTCAATCATCACCACCTGATCGTTTACCCGATTCAACTGGTGAAGGAACGCCAAGTGGCTGAAAAGCTGAAAGCGAATCCACGTGATCCCACTGCCCTGCTCGATCGCGGCGAAATTCGCTGGCAGGCAGGCGATGTGAATGGGGCAATGAGCGATTTCCGCACCGCTCTCTCTTCCAATCCATCTCTTGATGTCAAATTCAAGGGTGAAGCCAAGCTGACGGATGCCCTGATGGGTGTGCTGGAGAAGAACTTCAACCAGCATGAGAATGTCGTTCCTGAACTGGAACGCATGACGATTGCAGTCTCCAAAGAAGGCCTCAGCGCTGAAGAGAGGAGTGCACTGCAGGATAGACAGGCCCGCTACTACAGGCTGCTTGCCAAGGGACGCGAAAGCCAGGGAAGAATTGCAGAGGCACTGGCCAGCCTGCAAGCTTTTGCACAACTGGAAGACAAGCTCATTACCAGTCCGGATGATCCACTGATCCGGGTGCTGCCCAAAGTCTGGGCGCTGGCGCAGGCCGAAGAGATGACTAAACGCCTGAAGCCGGAACTGCGCAGCCAGTTTGATCTTGCCATCGAACAGCAATGGCAGGCCATTCAGAAGGACAAGAATCCTGTAGCGTACAAAGCATTTGTCGAGTTCTATGGCACACTCAACCCTATTGGTAATCAGGCACAATTACAGTTCATTGAAACCTTGATCGAGAAGAAGAACTACAGTGAAGCCACACTGTGGCTGCTGCCGCTGCTTGATGTGCCACATCCCGCGATGGCAGGCAAAGCTTACGACATGCTCGCCAGGCTGAACATCAAGCTCAACGAGATGGAGAATGCTGCCTACTACTACCGGATACTCGCTAGGAAGTTTCCCAATGTCGTGATCCGCGATGGCAAAACCGGCAAACAGCTCTACCTCGATCTGCAGACGGATAAGCGATTCCTGCCTTACCTCGATGACCGCCAGGGGCTCTCCAATCTGCAGCAGTTCACCATCGACAAGATGCAGTTGACCCGAACCGGTGGCAACAACCAGAACTACTTCGTCGCGTCCTTCCTTTCCAAAGACGAACCTCCCCCTCACCTTCGCCGTTACAGCTTGCAGGTGATGACGGATTTCCAGAACAGCTTCCGCTGCAGCTATGTCGTTCGTGATCTGGTGGAGAAGAAAGAACTGA
>CAYPJB010000183.1:0-8756 GCA_964410845.1 uncultured Bacteroidales bacterium
AGATTGGTCAGTTGCCTGCCCAGTACCGCGAACCTTTGGTGCGATGTTATCTGCTGGGTGAATCACACTCAACAGCAGCTGCATCGCTCGGCTGGCCTGTGGGAACCGTAGCGGGGCGATTGGCCCGGGCCAAGGAGATGTTGCGTGTTAGGCTGTTGCGGCGAGGCGTGGTTCCGGGGTTATTATCGGCCACGTTCGCTGAATCGCTGCTGGGAGCATTGCCTCCGGGGTTATTGGAACGAACCTGTCGCAGCATCCAGCAGGGTGGGTCAGCTTCCATCAAAGCATTAACACAAGGAGTATTTGCCATGTCGTGGGGAATGAAGGCAGTGCTTAGTGCGGGTGCAGCCTGCGTGATGCTTGTTACCGCAGGTTGGGGTGCAGGCTTGCTGACGGCTCAGGAGAAGGGCAAGCAGGAAGAACCGAAGTCGGTAGTGGTAACTCCTGCGGTAGCACCCGAGCATTCCGACTATCAGGCGCTGCAGGGGACTTGGAGATGGGAAACAAGGCATGAGGTAACCGGGGAACTATTGCGAGCAGAGGAAATGACAATTAAAGGCTCCAAATATGCGAAAGCAGCCTATGAAATTAAGAATGGTACACTGGGTCTTCGTGGACCTACTTCAGATGCTTTCGATTTAGTTTTATCTCCCAATGTTGATCCCAAGCGGCTTGAATTAATGCAGTTTCAAATCGCTCAAGTCCCAAATTTTGAAGATGAGACTCTGAAAAAGGCCATTCATTGGGATGCTTATCATTATGAGATTCGAGGTGACATATTGACACTACACTACCTAGGTGGTTATCCCCTCATGAGGAACAAGACAGGAGAAATCGCAACAGACCGAAGTAAGCTGGTCAATGTTCCGACACAGAAATTCACCATAGTTTGCAATCGTGTAAAGCCAGCTCAGCCTAATGTACCTCTTTCAGAAAACAGATCCGAAGAAGAAAAGAAACTCCTCGACCAACTCATCAAAGAACGAACTGAAGTCCTTAAATTGCGAGAGGATGCTTACCGGGTAGGGAAAGAGCCCATCACTTCCACAATTAATTCTATCGAGCGTCTTCTGGAAGCTCGTCTTGATCGTGATGCAGGTGATGCTCAAAAGCAGCAAGTCGCTCTTCAGGAGGCATTCGACAAGATCAAACGTGTTGAAGGCATAACAGAAGCCAAGTATAAATCAGGTTCTTCAACTCAACTTGATCTATCCACAGCACGCGAAGCCCGCATCAACATTGAACTCAAACTCCTTCGTCACAAGAAGCAGCTACGAGGTGGGCTTTAGTGATAGCCTCCGTACGACCAAGGACAAACGTTACTCGACTCAATAATCGCACTAATATGCTTCTTGTCTGGAGTACTTCCCTGCATTCTGCCCTGAAATCCCTTGCAAGTGCAGCCTCTCATGGAGTACATTCAAGTCTGAAGCAATCTAGCCACACTCTTCAGCGAGCGAAACAGACATCATGAGCAAGGGACGCGGCGGCGAATTTACCGATATCCTGGTTCGCAAAGGTATTATCGGACGGGATCAGTTGCAAGAAGCCCAGGCAGTACAAAAGTCGACCGGTGCCAAGCTGCCTGATGCCCTGGTGAAACTGGGTTACTGTAGTTCCAATGATGTGATTTCAGCCATGGCGGAACACCATGGCTTGCAGTCGATCAACCTCGATGAAGTCACCGTTCCTGCAGCAGTCGTGGAATTGGTGCCTGAATCGGTGGCTCGTGAAAACGTCATCCTGCCTCTCTCGTCCGAGAACGGCATGCTGAAGGTGATCATGAGCGATCCGATGGATCTCGATACGATCCAGAAGCTGACGTTCATTCTCAACAAGGATATTCAACCTGTATTGGCGGCACGCGAGCAGATCATCGAAGCGATCAATCGCTACTATGGGCAGTCAGAAACCGAGTCAGTCGATTCGATGTTGGCTGAATTTACCGATACTGCCATCGATACCACTGAAACGGAAGCGACAGCTGCTTCGGTTGAGAGTAATGAATCGGAAGCACCGATTGTGAAGCTTGTCAACCTGATGATCCAGGAAGCAGTGCAACTGCGTGCCTCCGATATTCACGTCGAGCCCTTTGCTGACCGTATCCGTGTGCGCTACCGTATCGACGGTGTGCTGGTAGAACGCGACAGCCCGCCCAAGCGTCTGCTGTCGGCCATGATGAGCCGTATCAAAATCATGGGGAGCATTGATATCAGCGAGAAACGCCGCCCTCAGGACGGTCGCATCAAGTTCCACATGGCTGGCAAGCACTATGATCTGCGTGTCAGCATTATCCCCACCAATCATGGCCAGGGGGCTTGCCTGCGTATTCTTGATCGTGCCAATATTCAGGTAAATATTCGCGATCTGGGCTTTTCCGAAGAAGATTACGCACGCTTCCAACAGATCATTAAACGCCCGAATGGTATCTTCCTGGTAACCGGCCCGACGGGTTCCGGCAAAACGACTACGCTCTACTCGGCACTCAACGAACTGAATCGGCCTGACCGCAAGATTATTACTGCGGAAGACCCTGTCGAATACTACCTGCCAGGCATTAATCAGGTAGAAGTAAAACACAACATCGGCCTGAACTTTGCCCGCATCATCCGGGCGATGTTGCGGCAAGCTCCTAACATCATTCTAGTCGGTGAAATCCGCGACGTTGAGACGGCAGAAATTGCCATTCAGGCATCACTCACCGGGCACTTGGTGTTCAGTACCTTGCATACAAATGATGCCCCGAGTGCCATCACTCGTCTGATTGATGTTGGCGTACAGCCGTTCCTGGTGGCTTCAAGCCTGATTGCAGTCATGGCCCAGCGACTGGTACGCATGATATGCCCCAAGTGCAAAGAGCCGGATATGCCTCCCAAAGCCGAATTACAGGCGGCTGGCATATCGCCTGAGCAAGCTGCCACTGCCACATTTATGAGAGGCCGAGGGTGTGCCAACTGTAACCACACAGGTTATCGTGGCCGACGAGGCATCTTTGAAATGAAGAAGATGAGTGGAGCCGTGCGCGAGATGACATTCAAACGCGAATCAGCTACCGTAATCCGTCGCCAGGCACGTCTCGGTGGTATGAAAACATTGCTCGAGGATGGTGTTCTCAAGGCAATGAGGGGCTTAACCACATTAGATGAGGTACTAAGCTCCTGCCATCATGAAGGATAACTGTACTTTATCGATACATCACAATGCTACACTGCAGATGAATCAATCACCGACAAATTGCTACGTTAACCTTATTCGATTGTCATTAAACAAAGTGTCTAAGCTATTGTGGCATGACATTTGTTTTTTCACACTATTTTCTCCTCGGATTTGCATGATGGCATGTCTCACGCATAATAATGTTGTGTTTCGAGACGTTGCCACTTACCCATATTCCACCCGTTTGAAAGGGGCGCAACAGTGGCGATGCAGAATGTATTAATGGAAAAGTTGCTCGAGACAGTCTTCTCTGTCAAAGCGAGCGACTTGCACATAGCCGTAGGACAGCCGCCTGTCTTGCGTGTTGGTGGTCGTATGCGCCGACTTGAGGCCAAGATTCTCGAACCCGATGATACGAATGCATTAATGAAATCGATCACGCCTGATCGCTGCCAGCAGGAACTGCAGGAGCGAGGTGGCACTGATTTCGGCTTTGCCTATTCAGACAAGTGTCGGTTCCGTGTTGCTGTCTTCAAACAGAAGGGCAACATCGGTATTGTCTGTCGCCGTATCCCCAGCCAGTTTCTTACCTTTGAGCAACTGCGAATGCCTGATGCTATTCGCAGGCTCATCACCCGCCCTCGTGGCATGCTTCTGGTTACCGGCCCGACAGGTTCCGGCAAGACAACCAGCCTTGCTTCGATGATCAACTTCCTGAACGATAACTACGACAAGCACATCATCACAGTCGAAGACCCGATTGAGTACTATCACACTCACAAGAAAGCGACTGTCAATCAGCGTGAAATTGGCGTCGATGTGCCAAGCTTTTCGGAAGCACTGAAACGTGCCTTGCGTATGGATCCTGACGTCATTCTCGTGGGTGAAATGCGAGATTTGGAAACGATCCATGCTGCTCTCGAAGCAGCAGAGACGGGGCACCTGGTGTTCGGTACGCTTCACACCAGCGGTGCTGCCAGCACGATCAACCGAATCGTCGACGTGTTCCCCAAAGAGCAGCAGGATCAGATTCGTACCCAGTTGTCTACCGCACTCATCGGGGTACTTTCCCAGGCTTTGCTACCTAAGAAGCCAGACGGTCTGGTCGCAGCTTATGAGATGATGGTGGTTACCCCGGCTATTCAGAATCTAGTGCGTGAAAACAAGGTCTACCGAATCGATTCCAGCATTCAGACAGGCCGCAAGCATGGCATGTTCCTGCTCGATGAAAGCCTGTTTAAGCTCTGGAAAGAAGGCTTGTGTGAAAAAGAAGAAGTGCTCCAGCGGTCATCTCGACCTGCTGAACTAGCAGCCAAGATTGCTCTCGCAGAACGTGGGCAACTCGAAGACGAGGATATGGATGACGAAGAGGAGGAGGATACGGACGAAGACGAGGAGGACGAAGACGAAGAGTAGTCTCTGATTCAACCGTATTGTCATCCCTTTTCATCATGCAGGTAATCAACATGTCCAGTCAGCCGAATCAACCGCAGAAGCCTTCAGTTCCTGGTGCTCCCCAGCAACGTCCAGCTGCGCCTGTTGCAGGTAAGCCAGTTCCTCCTGGTACCAGGCCGGTTGCTCCAGGGGCTGTCCCCGCTCGTCCTGCTGCTCCACCGCCTGCAGGAGTCAGGCCAGCTGTACCACCTGCGAAGCCGGGAGCTGTACCAGCCAAACCCGGCGCAGTGCCTGTCAAGCCAACAGTTCCGGGTGTCAAGGCTCCCGTTCCACCTGCCAAACCTGGGGTTGCTGCTGCCAAAGCACCTGTCAAGCCGGTTCCCGGCAAGCCTGTTGCTCCAGCGAAAAAGCAGCTGAACGCCAGCGGCGGACGCAAGAAACTCGGTCAGATCCTCATCGATCTTGGTCTGCTCGAAGAAGATCAGCTCTGGGAAGTACTGAACGAGGCTCGGGAAAGTGCTCAGCTTCTAGGGCAGGCAGCGTTGGCACGTGGCCTGGTTACCGAAGATCAGTTGTACCAGGCGCTGGCCGAACAATTTGGCATGAAACTGATCAACCTCAGTGAAGCCAAGTTTCAGCAGGAAGCCATCGAAAAAGTGCCAGAGACGATGGCCAGCGTCTACAAAGTGGTGCCCATCTCGCTCCGCGACAATTCGCTGATGGTTGCCATTGGCGACCCTAACCAGCTACCTGCACTCGACGACTTGCGCAATTTCATCGGCGTCAAGGAAGTGACTGCCATGCTGGCGACGCCTAAGGCGCTCCAGGAAGCACAAGTCCGCTGCTACGCCGGCAAGCAGGAAAGCATTGTTGACATCATCAAGGAGCTGGAAGCCAGCCCGGAACTCGGCCGGTTGTCTCGTGAAACGTCAATCGATCTCGAAGCTCTCACCGAACTGCAGGACGCCGCCCCGGTTCGCAAGCTGCTGAACATGGTGATGCTGCTGGGCATCAAGGATCGTGCTTCCGATATTCACTTCGAGCCGTTCGAAGATGAATACAAGATGCGTTACCGCTGCGATGGCGTGCTCTACGAAATGGTGCCCCCGCCACGTCACCTCTCGATGGCTATCAGCAGCCGTATCAAAGTCATGTCCAATCTCGACATCGCCGAACGACGACTGCCTCAGGATGGTCGCATCGAACTGAACGTCGGTGGCAACCAGGTGGATATGCGTGTCTCGGTGCTGCCGACCATGTTCGGCGAAAGCGTCGTCATTCGTGTTCTCGATCGTACCGTCGTCCAGCTCGATCTCGACAAGATTGGTATGGAAGAAGACATGCTGGTCGAGTTCCGCAAGCTCATCAAGAAGCCGAACGGCATCATCCTCATCACGGGGCCGACCGGTGCTGGGAAAACCACCACGCTCTATTCCGCTCTCAACGAGCTGAACGACATTTCCGAGAAGATCATTACCACCGAAGACCCGGTGGAATACGACATTGATGGCATTGTGCAGATTCCCATCAATTCCGAAATTGATGTGACTTTCGCCAATGCCCTGCGAGCCATTCTGCGTCATGATCCGGACAAAATTCTGGTGGGCGAGATTCGTGATCTCGAAACAGCACAGATCGCTGTGCAGGCTTCGCTTACCGGGCACATCGTCTTCAGCACGCTGCACACCAACGATGCTGCCAGCACCGTTACCCGTATGCGAGACATGGGCCTGGAGCCTTACCTGATCACTGCGACGGTTGAAGGCATCATGGCTCAGCGACTCGTCCGCAAGATCTGCGTTGATTGTCGCACCGAGTATGATCCATCCCAGGAACAACTGATGGAACTTGGTCTGAAGCCAGGAGAAAACAAGGGTCTCAAGTTCTTCTATGGCCGAGGTTGCGACCGCTGCAACAACACCGGTTATCGTGGCCGTTCGGGTATCTATGAATTCATGCCCGTCAACGACGAAATTCGCGACCTCATCATGGCGAACGCTTCCTCGGAAGAACTGGCTGCCTGTGCCAAGAAGTACGGCATGACCAGTCTCCGCGAAGCCGGCCTTCGTGCCTTGACTCGTGGCTTAACCACCATCGATGAAGTGGCAAGAGAAACGATCACCGAAGATTAGCTTCTGATCTGGGATACTCGGAAAAGGACAACTTACTCAGTGCATTATCGGAGGTGAGCAAGCTGCTTGAAGCTTATCGAACCAGCATGATAGAAGAATAACATCTTATCTGCTGGCTCCTGACTTCTGGCTCCTGACTCCTCTGTCTTGGAGATACCTATGCCTACTTACAAATTCGAAGCCATGTCCTCGCAGGGCGAAGAAGTCAAGGACACGATTGACGCCGCCACCGAGGAAGAGGCGCAACAGAAGATCAAGCAGATGGGCTACTTCGTCACCCGCATCCAGGAAGCGGGCGGACAGAAGAAAGCTGGCGCCAAGAAGAAGAAGGCTACCGGCAAGAAGAAGAAGACCTTTGTCATCGGTGGCGTCTCCACCAAGATGCTTTGTACCTTCACTCGCCAGTTCAGCACCCTGCAGGATGCCGGTCTACCGGTACTCCGGTCGCTGAAGATTCTCGAAGGCCAGCTCAAACCGAGCGCCCTCAAGAATGCCCTCATCGACGTCGTCGATGATGTCGAATCAGGCTCCACGCTTTCGGAAGCATTCGCCAAGCACCCCAAGTGCTTCGATCGCCTGTATGTCAACATGCTCCGTGCTGGTGAAGCGGGCGGTGCCCTCGAAGTCATCCTTCAGCGACTGGCCGACTTCAAGGAAAAGGCCCAGACCCTGAAACGCAAGATCATCGGTGCCATGGTGTACCCCATCGTGGTGATCCTGGTGGCAGTCGCGATTTTGAGCTTCATCCTGATTTACATTATCCCGAAGTTCAAGAAGATCTTCGCCGACTTCAACATGAAGCTGCCCGCCATGACCGAGCTGCTTCTCGACATCTCCGATTTCTTCCAGACGAACTGGTATGTCTTCCCGCTGGTGATCCTTGGATTGTGGCTGTTTATCAAGCTGGTCTGCATGTTCAAGAAGGGCAGGTACGCCTGGGACTGGGTCAAACTCCACATCCCGATTGTCGGAGGCATCATCGAGAAAACGATTATTGCCCGAACCACGCGAACGCTGGGTACCCTGGTCAGTTCCGGTGTGCCGATTCTGGAAGCACTATCCATCGTGAAAGAGACGTGTAACAACGCTGTCTACGAGTACATGTATCAGCGGGTCTACGAATCGATTCGCGAAGGTGAAACCATTGCAGCTCCGCTGAAGGAAAGCCGCCTGGTGGACGACATGGTCGTCAACATGATCGACGTCGGTGAAGAAACTGGCGAACTCGACAAGATGCTCTACAAGATCGCTGAAGTCTACGAAGAAGAAGTTGACATCCTGGTAGAAAGCTTGATCAGCTTGCTCGAGCCGATCATGGTCGTCTTCCTCGGTGTCTGCGTAGGCTTCATTGTGGTCGCCCTCTTTATGCCGATGCTCTCCATCCTCGAAAAGCTAGGCGGCGGCGGCAAATAAGCTCTCGCATGCTCCCCTCTCCTCACCGGGGAGAGGGGCTGGGGGTGAGGGGGATTCCCCTCCGCAAATAATCAAACTTTCATCTCTTGGCACAAGAGATGCTTTAATCAGACAGACTTGAAATATCCTGGGGCGATACTCGCAAAAATGCCCCGCATTGCCTTGGTGAGGGAAAACATGCGTCTTGCAACTGTTCAAAAACGCAACGCTTTCACGCTGGTAGAACTACTGGTTGTGATTGCCATCATCGTCATTCTGATGGCCCTCACCGTGGGGGTAATTAGCAAGGTGTATGTGTACCTCGATGAAGTGAAGGTCACTTCGGACGTGAACCGCATGGCCCAGGCTTGCGAACAGTTCAAGAGCACGTTTGGCCGCTATCCGCCAGCGAAGATCATGCTGTGCGAGAACCCTGCGGCATATAGCTCTTTTGCTGCGGGTTCAGCACAGGCATTGCTAGCTGCTTACTCGGCGGAATATCTTTCCAGTGCATTCCCAGGCTTGCTCACTTCAGGTGTTCCCATCAACTGGGCTGCACGGCCTGCAACTACGGGAGCCATCTTTGTCCTCGAAGGCCAAGAAAGCCTGGTCTACTTCCTGGGTGGCATGCGTTCACCCAATGGTAGCGGTGCTCTGCTCGGTTTCAACACCGACAAATCC
>CAYPJB010000184.1:0-8748 GCA_964410845.1 uncultured Bacteroidales bacterium
AGGCTGGAGGCCGAAGATAGGTTTTCGCGATCTGGTAAGGATGATGGTAGAAACGGATCTCGCACTCTGCCGCAAGCTGTCGCCTGCATTACTGAGTCTTCCAGCAAGACGACTGGCGAAGACAGCGTAGTAACTGTTCAGCCAACTATTCCCAAGCCCCCATGTGCTGCTTAGGATAACGGGGTCATCTCGTTCTCTCCCGAGGCACCCATGTCCGCTGTTCCCGATTCCCTTCCGCTGCGTCGCATCGATCACGTCAAATTCTTCGTCGGCAATGCCAAGCAGTCGGCGTACTTCTACCGCAATGCCTTCGGCTTTGATGTGCTGGCTTACTCTGGCCTTGAAACCAAGAATAAGCTGGAAGCCAGCTATGTGCTCAAGCAGGGGCTTATTACCTTCGTTCTCACCTCGCCACTCCACGAAGACCATCCTGAGAACTATCGCCTGATGAAGCATGGCGATGGCGTGATGGATATCGCCATCGAAGTGGATGATGTGGAGAAAACCTATGAAACAGTAATCAAACGTGGTGCCAGGAGCATTCTTGCCCCCACGGTGCAGGAAGATGATACGGGCAAGATTCATCTTGCCACCATTGCAGCCTATGGTGATACCCGGCACTCCTTCATCAATCGCGATCAATACAAGGGTGCCTTCGCTCCAGGGTACAAACCCCTCGACCCCGACCGCTACGGACCGCCACGTATGACTCCCGTCGGACTGAAAGCTATTGATCACATCGTGGCCAACGTGGAAGAAGGGAAGATGCGCGAGTGGGTCAAATGGTACGAAGACGTGATGGGCTTCTCGCTGCTGGTCAGCTTTGATGACAAAGATATCAGCACCGAGTATTCCGCTCTCATGTCGAAGGTCATGCAGAACGGCTCGGGCAAGATCAAGTTCCCCATCAATGAACCAGCGCACGGCAAACGCAAATCGCAGATCGAAGAGTACCTCAACTTCTACCATGGCCCCGGCGTCCAGCACATTGCATTAGTGACAGGTGACATCGTCAAAACGGTGAGTGCCATGGTGAACAATGATGTCAGCTTCCTGCGCGTACCCCGCGATTACTACGACACACTTCTTGATCGTGTTGGCAAGATCAATGAAGATGTGGAAGAACTAGCCAAGCTGGGCATCCTCGTTGACCGCGATGAAGATGGCTATCTGTTGCAAATCTTCACCAAGCCCGTGGAAGACCGTCCGACACTCTTCTTCGAAGTAATCGAACGCCATGGGGCCAGGAGCTTTGGCAAAGGCAACTTCAAGGCACTGTTCGAGAGCATCGAACGGGAACAGGCTAAACGAGGGACGTTGTAAGCAGTTCTTCGATTCTCACTGCACAATGCACTTCACATCATGAAGTGCATTGCTGTAGAATAGAAATGTACAAATTCCAATGGTACTTGAAATGAGTCGGTACCCTGAACACATCGCACGCATCAGTGTCGATCAATACCACAAAATGATCGACACTGGTGTATTGAGTGAATCAGATCGCATCGAACTGCTCGATGGATTCCTGGTACCCAAAATGACAAACAACCCGCTTCACGCCGGCACGATTCAGCAATTATCTGATCTGCTAAAAACACTGCTTCCTCAAAACGTTTATCATGTTCGGACTCAACTTCCCATTACCCTCAAGAAAAGCGAACCTGAACCAGACATTATCGTTGCATTGCCAGATAAACAGCACTACACCACCAGACACCCGCATGTCGAAGATGTGCTGCTGGTTATCGAAGTAGCTGACTCCAGTCTAAAACAGGATCAAACGACAAAGCTGGAAATTTATGCAGAAGCTGGCATCCCATGGTATTGGATTGTAAATCTGCAGAACAAGGTGATTGAAGTTTACTCGCAACCTATCGTACTAGAGGGGAACCCTACCTACAGGAATCGAGAACAATTTCGCAGGCAGGATCTACTGCCTATCATGCTAACTGGCAAAGAAGTTTCCGCTATTCATGTTGCTGACTTTCTTTTCTAGACACAAACAGCATCATTGGTGTCATGCCCCATGCGTCATCGCCATCGCACCCCGTCGATCTTCAGTATGTCCATGCTTGATGTACTCTGTTGCGCGCTCGGGGCGGTGATTCTGCTGATGCTCCTGAACTTTGTGACCGCCTACAACAAAGCCCAAGCCCTTAACATCTCTGAAGCGGAACTGAAGAAGAGCAGTGCTGCCCTCAAGGATAACCAGTCGAATCTGCAACTGGTGAAATCCGATCTGACAACTTCGCTTGCCCACATCGAAGGTCTGGAAGCACAGATCAAGGGGCTGCGCAGTGACATCAGTGCAGCGAAGAAGATGGCCAGTAATGAGAAGTCAACTCTGGAAGCCAAGCTCCAGAAACTCGAAATGGATCTACTCGCCAGTCAGAAGTTGCTTCAACAGGCCCAGACAGATCGTGAGGCACTCGAAGCGTTATTGGCCGAAGCCAAGACAGGTCGCACGGAAGCCATGCAGGCCGCCAAGACCGCCAGGCTGGAACTGAGCAAGCAGAACGAAAAGCTCTCCGCCACGGCTGACCGCATCCCTGAACTGCAGAAGTCCCTGATGGCTACTCTACAGCGGAGCGAAAAAGCCCAGGAACGCATCGTTGCCCTGGAAGCGGATATGCTCAAGCTTCGCAAGATGCTGGAAGACGCCGGCCTCAAACTCACCACTGCCGAGAAAGAGAAGAACGCAGCGCTCGAAGCAGCCAAGCTCGATGCTGCTACGCTTCGCAAACTGCTGGATGATCAGCAAGCCACCAGCGGCAGGCTGCGCAGTCAGCTTCAGATCGCGTCCAATCGCTTCGCCGGGATCGATCTCAGCGGCAAGCGAGTCATTTTCCTCGTCGACATGTCAGGCAGCATGGGCGCCATCGATACCAACACGCTGGAACCGAGCAAATGGCCTACCGTCTGCCAGACCGTACAACAAGTGCTCAAAAGCCTGCCTGATGTCGAAAAATTCCAGATCGTCGTCTTTTCCGACAAGATCGATTACCCGCTGGGTAAACCGGGCGACTGGATCGACTTCGATCGCACTCAATCACCAGACACCGTTCTGGCAGCGATGACCAGGATCAAACCCGAAGGCAACACCCAGATGTTTGCTGCCTTCGAGGCTGCATTCCGTTATCGCAGTATCGGGCTGGACACCATTTACCTCTTCTCTGACGGTCTTCCCAACATCGGGCCGGGCTTGCCACCGAATCCCCCCGCTGATGAGACCGCCCAAGGAGCACTGCTGGGGAATCACCTGCGAGATGCCATCAAGAAACAATGGAATACTGCTGCCACCAGGATACGTATCCATGCCATTGGCTTCTTCTACGAAAGCCCGGCTCTGGGTGCATTTCTATGGGGGTTGACCCGTGAAAATGGTGGCAATTTTGTCGGGATGAGCAAGCCTTAGGTCAGGGCCATCGTATAGACTAATAGTGACTGTTACTAATGCGAGAAGTATCCATGTTGCGTCTTGCCTGCTTGCTCGTGTGTCTTCTTCCTTCAGTTCTGCGAGCTGAAGATCTGGCCACGTTGTTGAACTATGTTCCCAAGGAAGCGAACCTCATCTTTGCGGCTGACCTGAAAGGTTTGCTCGCCTCTCCTGTGGCCGATCGCGAAGGCTGGAAGAAACGTCTCGCCGAAGAGACGATGGTTGGCGTACTGCCCTTCCCCGAAACTGCTGAATATGCCGTTGTCGCGGAACAACTTCAACCAGGAACTCTCCAAGGCAAGTGGGAGCTGGTGCTGATCTCGACCAGCAAGCCTTTCTCGTTGCCCGACATTGCCAAAGCAGAGAAAGCGGAAATCGAGGCTATCGGCGAGACGCCAGCCTGTTTCACCAAGCGCAATACCGTTATCCTTCAATTGACACCAACTTTGCTCGGGGTTTTCAGCCCTGCCCATCGTCAGGATGTCGCCCGCTGGCTAAAAAATCAGACAGGCAAGCCAACCATCTCACCCACTCTGGCCAAAGTGACGGACCACCTCAAGGCTGGCAATCAACTCGCCATCATCTTCGATCTCGAAGATACCCTCGAAATCAACAGAGTGAAGCAATTCGTTGGGGCGCATAAGGAAGTAGTAGAAAAGAAACTCGATGTGGAAGCACTGAGTAAGGTATTCAAGAGTCTGGCCTCGGTGACTTTTACCATCAAGGTTGAGAAATCCAGCCAGGCTACCATGCGAATGGATTTCAAGAATGATCTTGGCAGCTTTGATTCAATCGTTCCGTCCCTGGTTCTGAGTGCTTTCGATATGATCGGTGCCGACCTCGAGGATTTCCGCAAAGGCACCATTTCCACCAACCCCAAAGCTGCAGAAATATCTGTTATCCTCACGCCGCTAGGCTTCCGAAACACCATGGCCATGGTGCAGCCTCACTCCATTGCACCCAGTAAGAAAACCCAGGAAGGCGATGCTGTTAAAGAGCTGCAGCGTACGTTCAAGTCCATTCAAAGCATCGCCAACAATGCACACGATCAGGCGGAAAAGAGCAACAACATCGCTCGCGCCATGGTGATTTACGACAATGCTGCCAGCAAGCTCGATAAGTTACCCGTCACCCACGTGGACGAAGAAATCCAGCTGTTCGCCATGGATGTCAGCAAAACACTTCGTCAAATAGCCACTGAGCTGCATTCCGGCGTTCTCGAAGTACAAGCCCTGGAAAGCCGCATCCGTACCAATGTCAATGTCCAGCAGGTGCCTTCGTCATACAACTTGCCCAACGTCTGGGGTATTCGCTTCTGGAATCCAATGGTGCCAACCGTACCGCAATTGAATGTCGAAACCAACCAGGGTGAAATCGTCAACGCTCAATTGGAAGCCATTAACAAGGCTGTCAAGAAACGCAATGACCTATGGCGTGGCCTGGTCGATAAGAGTGCTACACTCAAGAAGTCGCTCACGGCCAAGCATGGGGTGCAGTTCTAAAGCAGCAACAATCAGCTTGACAGTAACTGCCTAGAGGCTATACAGCCCTTCGTTCGATGACTGCTGCTTCGGGGGAGTTGAAGCAGCAGCTCGAACATCCCAAGGGGATGCTGACGTACTTGTGATAGCCAGCGATGCCACCACGCCGATTTCCACGCTGAAGACTGCCATGCAGCAGTTTGTCACGGAGCGGTCGTGGGATCAGTTTCACAGCCCGAAGAACCTGGCGATGAGCCTGGCCATCGAAGCTGCGGAACTGATGGAGCATGTTCAGTGGCTTGAGCCACAGGCTTCCCGAGAACTGAAGCAGGATGCTGCACGCAAGGCCGCTATGGGAGAAGAGATCGCTGATGTCTTCTGCTATCTGCTCGCCCTCTGCAACGCGCTGGACCTCGATCTGACGAGCACGACGCTGGCCAAGATGCTGAAGAATCAGCAGAAGTACCCGGTGGACGAGTATCGCGGACGCTATGGCCAGTCGGATCCGAATCCCCCAGCAGTCTGACCTTGAGGCAAGTCAGCCTGCCTGTTAGGATACGCCTGCTGCTGCATGGATGCTGCAGTCTGCTCGTGCCAGGGAAGGGGAGGCCCGGAACCATGGGCAACACAACCGTTGAAACACGCGTCCACATTCGGTGGATGATTCGCCGCGATATGCAGGAAGTGCTGCAGACCGAACAGGAGAGCTTCCACGTTCCCTGGACGGAAGATGATTTCCTGCACTGCCTGCGCCAACGCAACTGCATTGGTATGGTCGCTGAATCAGGCGATCAGGTTGTCGGCCACGTCATCTACGAACTGCACCGTAACCGTCTACATATCCTCAACCTTGCCATCCATCCGCATCATCGCCGGCACCATGTTGGCGCCCAGATCATGTCGAAACTCATCGGCAAGCTTTCGAGCCATCGCCGAGCCAGGATTACGCTCGAGCTGCGCGAGAGCAATCTTGTTGCTCAGCTCTTTCTGAAGTCGCTGGGCTTCGTGGCCACCAAGGTGGTCAAGCATTATTACGAAGACACGAACGAAGACGCCTACTTCATGGAATATCGACTGCCCGGCCAGGTGATTGAAGGCGAAGAGTATGCCCCGACCAACCGGATCAGCAATTACGAGAAGTAATCAAGAAAGCACTTTCGAGGACGGCGCAACGCAGCGCCGTCCTTTTTCTATTCACCGTCGCACCTGCCCTACCGCCACGCCACGCTTGCTGAAAATAAATACTGCCAGCACAAACCAGCCCACAGTGATCCCAACCATGAGTGGCTGATAGAGACTTGCTACCGGGTTGGGCTTACCAGCGATGATAAATTCCAGTTGATGAAACAGGTAATTCTCAATCATCATGAAGCGCAGCACCATGAAGGGTAGCAGGAAAACGGACAGCGACATGATCAGTGCAGTCACAATGAGGTACATCATCGAAACCGTATTGATGGTCGATTGCCGACGAATAATGCACAGTACCACGGTGCCAACACAGACATAACAAACCGAGCCGCAGAGAATGGTGGACCAGAGCAAAGGCCGTAACAGCAGGCTCGCATCGAATAACGCAATCACCCCGGCGGAAACCACCAGGCTGAAGAGCGAATAGAATATCACCTTGGCACCAATGATCTCACTGGCCCGGGCCGGGGTAAGCATCAGTGCCAGAAGCACTTTCTTCTCCCGTTCTTCTGCTGTCGAAGTGATGTAGAGATTGAATGAGAGCAGATAGAAGGCAAATATGACGAGAGCTGTAATGATCTTGGCCGTGCGATCCTCGTCTTCACTTAGTTCACTATCACTGAATGACGGCAGTTCTTCCTCCACTACCTGCTGACCACGCATCTTCTGAGTAGTGGAATTGATCCAGCTTCGATAGAGCATCGCTTCCTGCTGAGCCTGCAAAGCATATTGATACCTGGCACGATATTCAGCGGAACTGCCTGGCCTGATCTGCAGAGAAACGATGAGATAATCATCAGGATAAACCAGCCCACGCTGTCGTCCCGCCTGGGGGTCGGACCCTCGCAATATCGGGATGCGGTTCTTCTCCGTGAACCAGTCAGGGGGCTGCTCTTCCAAAGTTTGCCGCCATCTTCGCTCTTCATTATTCACCGTGGTCAGGTGGATAATACAGGCCTTGATGACTCGATTCGAAGCCCCGGGTAGATCGCCCATGCGGTTGCCCAGCGAAATAAGGGCTGAAATGGCAAGTACGCCAGCAACCATCACCAGCAGGCCCCAGTTGTAACGGAACCGGAGGGCTTCTTTCCAGAGAAGTGTTCGCAGGATGGGCCAACGCATCAGTTGTACTCTTCCCCGGTGAGTTTCAGGAAGGCCTGATAGAAATTGAATTCGCGAGTATGTAACGTCACTGGCACCTCGGTAGTCAGCAATGCTGCCAACTCTTTCCGTGCTGTGTCGTCATTCAGTGGTACTGATTTCCTGACCATCCCCGTGGGGTACTCCAGCACGATATCAACGATGCGTTCCGTGTGCCGGGTCTTGAACGCTGTGGGGGAATCGAGGTCGACCAGTTTGCCATGATTGATGATGGCCACGCGATCGCAGACCTGCTCCACTTCGCCCATGTTGTGCGTGGTAATGAGAACGGTCGTTCCGTTCTTAGCAAGGTTCTGGATCAGGCTTCGAATCAATTCGGTGGAATGGACATCCAGGTTTGCTGTTGGTTCATCCAGCAGCAGCAGCCTGGGTTCGTGAAGCAACTCACGTGCTATCAGCAACTTCTTTTTCATTCCCTTCGAGTAAGCTTTGGCAGGCAGATACTTAACCCGCAGTAGTTCCACCTGCTCCAGGCAGACATCGATGCGGCTTTCGCTCACCCCATACAGGTTGGCGTAAAGTTTCAAGTTCTGGTACGCGGTAAAATCGTCGAAATGGTTTTCGGTATCTGGTACATAGCCACAATGAGGTTTGATCTTGTCGTATTCCGTCTGAATATCATGCCCCAGCAGTTTCACGGTACCCGTGCTGATGGGAACCTGCCTGGTCAGGCACTGGAATGTTGTCGTTTTCCCTGCGCCATTGGGACCGAGCAAGCCAAAGATTTCGCCTGGTTCCACCGAAAGTGAAAGCTGATCGACAGCAACGAAGTTGCCATACCGGATGGAGAGATTGCTGATTTCGATGGAGGGCGTGGGCATGGTGTAGCATAGCTTACAGAAACGAGTTTGCCGAGTGGTTATGACTGACACTGTAGCAGAATGTATAATGTCGCAGCTGCGTTAAATGGGTATTGCCATGAACGAGACATACAGTTTAGCAGACTATATCAGCCAGTACGAAGAATGCGTGAAACACAGCATGTACGACATGCTGGACTTCGTTCTTGACCTACCACAGGCTCGTCCGCAATCTGAACACGATAGTAGGCTGATCTTGCTCAAAAGTATTGCCAACTCGATGACGCTTCTCGAAAGAACCAGGCCTGAAATACTGAATCCCAGTCGTTGCCGACGGATCGCTCGTGGCAGCGGCACTCCGTGGACGTTGCAAGGAAAGTTGCTGGAAGAGTTCTTCCAAGCCAGATCCTGCCACGAGAAGATGAGTGAGATGAGCATTCGCGAGAAGATAAAGTTAATCGAAGAACGTTTTGGCCCAAGATACTGATGAATATCTTGCAGGCATGCAAAAGGGGCATTACCCTTTAAACGAGTATCAATAGCCGCAACCCAGGTCTAGGACCTGGGTTGCTCGATTTCCTTGGCTGTGGAGTTAGACGTACATTCACTACGCTTTTAACATCCCCAACGTCTCGCGTAATACATCGAGTTGCTGGAGCGTCGTCTTCTCCGACTCCTT
>CAYPJB010000185.1:0-8731 GCA_964410845.1 uncultured Bacteroidales bacterium
AGCAATCGCTGGTTCATGCTGCAGAAGTGGCTTCACAGTCTGCCGCTTCTTTGAGGGAAAGCGTTAACCAGGCAACCCATTCGACTGCCGAAGCAATGTGGCATGCACTCGAAAGTGCCTCAGCTTTGGCCAAGCAGGCTTCGCAATCAGCATCGGAAGCACTCCATGCGACTGGCGAGTATGCAGTACACATGGCTGATTCCGCCAAGAACACCGCTCACCAGGCTGCGGAAGCTGCCTATAAGTCGTGGTCACATGCAGCTGAAAAGCTTTCGCAGGCAGTGCAATCGTTGAACTCCAAGGCGACAGCAGCAGGACTTGTGCTTGCAGCAGTTGCTGTTACTGCAAGTCAGACGATGGCATAGTTAAACTGTAAATACCACACCACAACAGGCAACCCGAAGAGGTTGCCTGTTGTCATTGGTGGGTCACACAAAGTGACGTAAACCCCGAAGCTTTTCGAGCAGTTCCTGTCGAAATTCTGGTGCAGCGATGGAGATAAGAGATTCTCCACGCTGCTTCAGCGATAAGCCATGCAGATTCACTGCGCCATATTCAGTGACAATCCAGTGAACATGCCCCCGGCTGGTGACGACACCCGCACCAGGGCTGAGCTCCGGTACAATGCGGCTGATGGTGCTTTGTTTGGCCGTGGCGGGCAGGGCGATGATCGGTTTGCCGCCCTTGCTGAAGGCCGCACCGCGAATGAAATCCACCTGGCCACCAATACCGGAGTAAATGCGATGGCCGAGCGAATCAGCACAGATTTGCCCGGTAAGATCAATCTGTAACGCCGAATTGATGGCTACCATCTTGTCGAGTTTGCGTATGAGGGCAGTGTCGTTCGTGTGGTCGCAAGGGTGGAATTCGACCATGGCATTGTCGTTCACGAAGTCAAAGAGTTTCTGGCTGCCGACGACGAAACTGGTGATGATGCGGTGAGCGTAGACTGCCTTCTTACGATTGGTAATAGCGCCAGAATCCACCAGTTCAATGAGCTTGTCAGAAAACATCTCGGTATGGATGCCGAGTTCGAGCTTGTTCTTCAATCGCGAGAGCACTGCATTGGGAATGCCGCCGATGCCGAGTTGCAGGCAACTGCCATCTTCGACCAGATTAGCGACGTGCTCTCCAATGCGTGCTTCAACCTCGGATTCTTCACCATAGGAATCAAGGTGCATGGTCCGATTGTTGCGAAAGTAACTGGTGAGCCTGCTGAGAGGTAGAACCGAATCGCCATGCGTGCGAGGCATCTGCTCGTTGATCTCAGCAATGAGGATAGGAGCGGTATCGGCTCCTGCTCGTGCTGCTTCCACTGCGGTGCCTAGTGTACAATGACCATGTCGATCAGGTGGCGATAGCTGTAGCAGCATGGCATCAATCTTGAGCTTGCCACTGCGGATCAGATGTGGAATATCGGAAAGGAAGATAGGGATGTAATCCGCCCGGCCTTCTTCGATCGGCTTCCGCAGTGCAGGGCCGGTAAAGAGGGACACAGAGCGAAAGCGATTACTATACCGGGCATCTGCGAAAGGCACTTCCCCGCAAAGATGCAAGTGATAGATGGTAATGTCTTGTAAATCATCTCGCTGTACCAAAGCATCCAGTAAAGGGGTCGGCGTAGCCGACGTTCCATGCAGGAAGATGTTCATTCCAGAGCGAAGTGGAGCGAGTGCTTCGAGTGCGGTGCGATACTGTTGCATGTAGACAGGTCCTTGCCAATGTCCGAAGTAGAATCATGAAGTAGCGCAGAGCGATCTGACTCGCCAAAATTGGTGAGTCAGGAAACTGATGTTGAATGAGATCAAATATTGTTGTCTTGAAGCAAGCGACGTCGTCGGCGATTCTGCCAAAAGTAGAAACCCATTCCGGACAAGCCAATCCCACTCAGTATGATGCTGGAAGGCTCAGGTACTGCAGTGGGCGCCAAAGCAAAAAGTGTTCCGTTGTTGATGGCGTATCCAGTGCCATCTGGTCCGATAATGGTGGGCGTGTAAGCTTCACCGATGCCAGGTGTAAGAGTGATAACATCGAGCAATTGATTGTTGACGAGGTCCCAGCAATACGATTTGCCATCCTCGCTGTTCACCAGAATAGCCTTATTGAACGGATCGACAGCTGCTGCATTGATGCACCATTCACGCACAGCGTTTGGGAACGAACCAGTGTACTCAGGGTCTGGAGTTGGTCCTGCAACACTCAAGATGAGTTTCATCACCTGTTGACCATAAAATTCATCAGGCTCTGAAGCATTAGGATCAAATATACCTAACTTGTTTACCCCATCACCTCCTAGTCCAGCATAGTTGTTGTACTTGGTCATGATCAAATACGTCGAAGATCCCGTGTAGTTGGGAACCAGGCCACTTGGCACAATGCTGGCGGTATCATCCCAGCCAAATCGACTAGGTATCTTGGTTTGTGACAAATCGGAATTGAACTGAAGCATCCATCCTCGGCTGTGGTACTGCGTGGTATTCTCCAGCACTCCATAAAAGATGTTGCCATCGGGCCCGACCATCACCGATGCTGAGCCTGCTTCGGGCAAACGAGCAAAGTTAGCTGGAGTGTTGACATCCTTTAGTGCTACGTTGGAGAGTGGGGCTAGTGATGTGCTGTTGAGTGCCATCAGATACCCGGCACCGAATCCTGTTCCTGAGGTATTCGTCAAGGGTAGGTAGACTTTGCTGCCATCGTTGCTGATGGCTGGAGCAGCATTATGGGAGATCTTATTCAAATTGACGTCAGTAATCCCCGCTGTAGAGGCAAGCGAGGCAACGGATGAATACGTTGCGTTACCTGCTGAATCAATACGGGCAATTCCACCACCTTGTGGAAGAGTAACGCTTCCCAGAGTAGCAGAACTGGTAACCTGGTAGCCAAAATAGATGTTACCTGCTGAGTCAGACGTGATTGGAGTATTGATTTGTACCTTGGCTCTCTCCGTTGGACTGCTAGCGGCATAGTTGCTGTTTCCATAGAAAGCTAGCCGCGCAGGGCTGGCAATGCTGCCAATCGCATCCAGGTTGGAACGAGTGAAAACCGTTCCAGCCTCGCCAGCGTAATAGAGTTGGTTTGTCGGGGTGATGGTGGGTGAATAACTAGGGGTCCAATCGTGTGGAGGCAGAGCATAGTCGCTGGTTTGCGTCCATCGCAAAGAACCATCATATCCGCTTCTGCCTTCAACCCGGAAGCCACCTGATGCGCCTGTTTTCACAGGAACAATAATGGTGTTTCCAGCAGTTGCCAGGGGTGAACCGTAATGGATCAGGAGGTTATTGCCGGAGTACTGTGGATTAAGGTCCACCGGCGTAGACCACTTGATGACGCTCATCTCTTGAAGAGCAACCGTGGAAAGCCCAGTGTGTTGGGCGTTTCCATTGTAGTTGCCCCACGTTGGCGCCTGGGCCAACAAGCAGTTGTTACAGATGAGTAGTGTCGCTGTCGAGCAACTGAGCAAAATACGGTACAATGGTCGCTCCTTGCAGAATACGTCTGCACATTAGACCGCAATTCTACCGTTGAAGCAAGGCTGTTACTCTTTCAACTCCAATACCACGTCGTTCTTCCCTTCCTTGATCGTTGCCTTCAGCGGCGAGGTTTGCCACTTGGTATAGACTTCGGGAATGGTAGGTGCATCGACTGGAAGTCCGGTGCGTGTTTTGAATGGAATGACAGCAATCATGAAATCACCTTTAGGGGTGCCGTCGCCCAGTTTATATGTGCTGAGAGTGAACTCACCCAGGGAATTGGTGATGCCATCACTCGTACGAAGTTGCTTGACACCTTTGACCTTGGGCAGTTCATCGGGTGGAACGATGTAGTAGAAGATTACCTCTGCATTTTCGACAGGTTTGCCATTCAGCAATACCTTGCCAGTTACCTGGTACGTCTCGCGACGATCCTTGATTTCGACACCTTTCTCTTCAGCTACAGGCTGTACTGTACTCAGATCTTCCGGCAGGATGCCGTTGAGCAGGACGTTAGCCAGTACAGGACTGTCTTTCTTCATGGTTATCCAGGTGATGTGATCGAATTCGCCATAGGGTATGCCACGCAATTTGCTCCCACCGCCTGTTGTGGCCAACTGGTAGTAATTGCGACCATGACGAACAAACTTGCGATACTGATGGACATGCCCAGCGAAGACGGTGTAGGGGCGATCCAGCAACAGATTCTCGAAGGCGGTATAGCCTATTTCGTCGGCATTGTTCTGTACCCAGAGAGGCTTGTGCAGAGCCACGATGGTATGACGGACATTCTTATTCTCTTCCAGTACTTTGGCGAAGTAAACGGTCTGTTCCGGGGAGATTCGAGATGCCTGCTTCTGGCCAGCAGGATAATCTTCCGTGTGAGCACAAAGGAAAAGCACGTTCTTGTAGACGAAATGGTAATAGAGTTTGCCAAACCGGGCCTTCCAGTGTTCGGTCATCGCTGTGTTCGATGTGTCGTGATTGCCTGGCACATGGAAGAAAGGCACGGTGAGTTTGCTCAGGTAACTATCGAATTCCTTCCACATGTTTTCGATGACAGCTGGTTTGTCGCTGTAACCTTCAATGAGATCGCCCACGGATAGGACAAATTCCGGCTGCATCAAATTGAGTTGAGCAATGGCTTTGGAGAAGATGCCTTCTCGATGTCCACCGGTTCGATCACTGACGATGGCAAAGCGAAAGGTATCCTCGGCATTGTTATACTTGAGTGATGTCCAAGGGGTTTTGGTGCCTGATTCCGCGTTAGGAGTGTCCTGGCGGGAAATGCCAGAATAGGCCACTGCGCCTACCAGCAAACCTACTACGAGTGGCAACAACATACGTTTCATTAGCGTTCCTCTGCAGGTATCTGCAAAGTAGACCATACAACACGAATCATGACAAGCAAGAACAGTGGAGTCCTCAGTAACTACACTAAAACAACATGGTTATTGAAAGGGAGCATCTCATGAATCTGAAAAATCAGGTCGCCATCGTTACTGGGGCTAGCCGAGGAATAGGCAAGGCAGTGGCGGTAAAGCTTGCCCAGGAAGGGGCGGATGTAGTGCTGGCAGCGAAAACAGTTGCACCTGATCCACGTTTGCCCGGGACGTTGCAGGAGGTAGCTGCGGAAATTGAAAAGCTGGGAAGACGGGCATTGGTGGTACGAACCAATGTGCGAGAAGAAAGCGATCTGGAGAATCTTGTCAGCGAGACGATGAAGGCCTTCAACCGCATCGACATCCTGGTGAATAACGCAGGTGCTCTCTGGTGGTACCCGGTGGCACAAACGCCTGCCAAAAAATTTGATCTGGTGATGGAAGTGAATATCAGGGCCAGTTTTATCCTTTCCCATCTGGTGGCTCCCATTATGCAGCAGCAAAAGACCGGGAACATTATCAACATGTCACCACCCATCGATTTCAGTGTGCTTGCCAACCGGGTGGCATACATGATTTCGAAGTTTGGAATGACCATGCTCGCTCAGGGTTTGGCAGAAGAGTTGAAGCAGTTTGGAGTCAGTGTGAATGCCCTGTGGCCTAAAACCATCATTGAAAGCCAGGCAAGCATCAACTTTGGTCTGGGGGATCGCAGCCAATGGCGGAAAGCGGAAGTGATGGCCGACGCAGTATTCGAGATTGTCAGGCAGTCAGGTCGGTATCAGGGACAGGCCTTAATTGATGAGCAGGTATTGCGAGAAGCAGGTGTGACAGATTTCAGCCAATATGCTTGTGTTCCCGGTTCAGAACCGATGGAACTGACGTGGAATATGGAGGCTGGGAAATCGCCGGCGAAGTGAACCTGAAAAGGGTACTGTGCATCATCAGAAAAGCTTGTAAATTGATGTGACAAGCTGGTGTAGCTCAACGGTAGAGCAACGGTTTTGTAAACCGTAGGTTGTGGGTTCAAATCCCTCCACCAGCTCTTGCAGTACAATGCAAAAGTCGAATTTGAAATGTAGTCATGACCCATTCCACGGATCATTCTGCGTTCAACGAAATCCGTCGGTATGTCGTTGAGAATTACGATGAATTACATCAGGCCGCTGCCAAACAGGCTGCCAGAGAAAATCCTGATAATAGCCTGCAAGCTAGTGCATTAGTCAATGAAGTCGTTGTCAAGTTGCTCAAAACGGATGAGCCCATTCGAGTGCAGGATAGTGATCACTTCCTGGCAGTAACGACGCAGATGATGAAGCACATCCTGGTTGACAAGGCGAGGCATGGTCTTGCTATCAAAGCCGGTGGGCAGATGAATCGGCAACTGCTGGATTCTCATCTGGCGGGGCAGAAAGAAACTGCTGTCGAACTGCTGATCATTCAGGAAGAATTGGATTTATTAACCAAAGCTGACCCGGTGGCAGCAGAGGTTGTCCGCAAGCGATGCCAAGGCTATTCGGTGGATGAAGCTGCGACCTTGCTCAATCTCTCCCGCACGACAGCGTATTCGCTTTGGAACTTTGGACGGGCTTGGTTATTGCGACGGTTCACAAATTCGCTCGGATCATAGGGAATTGTGTTGATTTTTCAGACAATCTAGGCGCAGATATCGCTAACTCTGTGAAAACAGCGACGATACGATCATGCCCTATGACGTTGCCAAAGTGAAGGAGATCTTTCTCGCAGCCTTGGAAATACCCAGGCTGACAGAGAGGCAGAAGTATGTAGATTCAGCCTGCGGCACTGATGCAGATTTGCGAAACTGCGTGCAGGACATGCTTGATGCCCACCAGAAACTGCTTACTCCCGTACCATTGGGGCCTACCGTTGCGGAATCAGCACCGTCCAAACCGTTTGCTGCTACGCTACCCGCTGGAACCGTTATCGATCAGCGTTACAAGATCATCGAACTGATCGCTGAAGGTGGGATGGGGGCCGTGTATCGGGCTTGCCGTGTCGCTGATATGCGGATGGAGGTAGCAATCAAGCTGGTGAAGCCTGGAATGGCTTCCGAGCAGATTCTGCAACGGTTCAATATCGAGCGGCAAGCCTTGGCCCTGATGAAGCATGAGAACATTGCCAAGGTGCTTGATGCAGGTTCCACCAGGGAAGGGTATCCGTATTTCGTGATGGAACTGGTAAAGGGTTTACTCATCACCAGGTTTTGCGATGACAACAAGCTGACGGTGCATGAACGGCTGGAGTTGTTCGAGAAAGTTTGCTTGGCTGTTCAGCATGCACATCAGAAGGGTATCGTCCATCGCGATTTGAAGCCTAGCAACATCTTGGTGGCCTTGTACGACGACAAGCCCGTGCCCAAGGTGATAGACTTTGGCCTGGCGAAAGCACTGAATCAGCCACTGACCGATGATATTCTGCACACCAAATTCGGCACGTTTGTTGGCACCTGGCAATATACCGCTCCTGAGCAGGCAGTTCTCAACAATCTCGATATCGATACTCGGGCGGACATTTACTCGCTTGGTGTCATCCTCTATGAACTGTTGACAGGCAATCCGCCCATTGAGAAATCTCGCATTACCCACGCTGTCATGGAAGAAGTTCTGCGGATCATTCGAGAAGAAGAGCCACCCAAGCCCAGCACCAAGATTCATTCGAGCGAACAACTTCCCAGCATTGCAGCACTACGGCGAAGTGAACCTGTGCAACTGGAGCGTGAGATACGTGGTGAGCTTGATTGGATTGTGATGAAGGCTCTGGAAAAGGATAGAAACAGAAGATATTCAACCGCAAATGATCTGGCACGCGATTTAACTGCATACCTGTTGGGCGAACAAGTTACTGCAGCGCCTCCTTCAAAAATGTACAGGATGAGGTGTTTCTACCGCAAGCATCGTGCAAAAGTACTGACCATCGCGGCTATTGCAGCCTTACTTCTGATTGCCGCGTTTACCAGCACGATCGGCTACATACAAGTTAAACGTTCTGAAATGAAGGCAAAAGAACAGCTGGCTGCAGCCAATGCACTAGCCGATTTCATTGATCGAGGGATGTTCGCATCGATTGATCCACTCGAGCGAGCCAAGTTCAACTTACCGATGGAAAATAATGTGCTGGTCAGGGACATGCTCGCGAGAAGTGCCGTCAGTGTGGAAAGTGGTGCATTCAGCGATCAGCCTGTTGTTGAGATGCGTATTCGCTTTACCTTGGGCAAGGCATTTTTTGCCATTGGAGAGAACGATGCAGCATCTAAACAGTTGGCCAGCTCAGATAAAATTGCAATCAATCTGTTTGGGGATATGAGTGAGGAGCGATTGATCATTCTCGAGAAAAAAGGAGATGTCGCTTACAACCAGGGCAACTATTCACAAGCCAAGAATGACTACCAACTGGCTTCAACAGGATGGCATACGCAGGGTAAAGGAAATTCCCATAGCTCGCTGATGGCGCAGATCAAGAAACTGGAAATTGAAAAGAGTGAAACCGAAAAGCCCGAAATTCTGCAAAGTCTAGTGTTACAAGTCGAGTCATTATTGAAGCAAATTGCTGAAGCGCAGGATCATGTATCGTTTGTGCAGGCAAGTCTGTTACTGATTGATTTGCATTCACTGCTCAATCAACCAGATAAAGTGCTCACTGAATTGGAATCCACCCTGCGCTATGCCAGGCAGCAGCTTGGGCCAGATCATCCGAACACGATGGCGGTCATGAATTCGCTAGCTAGTGAACAGCATGCCCGGCAGAAAGTTGATGCTGCTGAAAAGACATACCAGGATTTAATGAAGCTGGCAGAGCGGGTTTATGATGCAGACAATATCATCCTTGCGTTATACAGAAACAATTATGCAGCCTTGTGTG
>CAYPJB010000186.1:0-8726 GCA_964410845.1 uncultured Bacteroidales bacterium
GCCGCAATCACACCCTAGCCCTGGACCTCTGGAAAACCGGCTGGTACGAAGCCCGGATGCTGGCTACTTTTCTTGATGAGCCAGAACGAGTGACCCCAGCCCAAATGGATAAGTGGTGCAGAGATTTCGACAGTTGGGCCATCTGTGATACAGCCTGCTTTCACCTTTTTGATCGTACACCTCATGCCTTCAAGAAGATTGCACAATGGGCAACAAGGAAAGAAGAGTTTGTTCGACGAGCAGCTTTCGCCCTGCTGGCTAGCGTTGCTCTCCATAACAAGAAACTGAACGATGATGTCTTTCTTGAGTGCATTCCTCTCATGGAAGCAGCATCACGTGATGAACGGAATTTCGTCAAGAAAGGTGTGAGTTGGGCTTTGCGAGGCATTGGCAGACGCAACAAGGTCTTGCACCAGGCATCCAGTGCTCTTGCCCACAAACTCGCCGCTTCAGAACATCCTACCGAACGCTGGGTTGGCAAGGATGTCCTGAGGGACATCACACGTCCAATGGTGCTGAAACGTATTCAAGGAAAGTAATGGCACGAACAGTACAACGAATAGCAATCAGCTAACAGGAAGAATCCATGCTCGATCACGATCGTTTTATTGTTCAAGAAGAAGTACGTCTCATTCGCACCGTCGATGCCTACCAGATCTTCGATGCTAATACCGGCCAACCGCTGGGCCAGGCACGCGAGACTCCGAACACGTTCATTGCATTTCTTCGGCTCGTGATCAACAAGAACTGGATGCCGACCACGATCCAGGTGACAGACAACTCCGGGCAGTTGCTGTTTACGCTGAGCCGGGGAGCATATTTATTTAAATCCCGAGTCGAAATTCACGATGCGAATGGTGCTTTGGTTGGTTACTTCGTCAGCCGATTCTGGACTATCACCGGCAAGCTTGATGTCTTCGACCACCAGGGGAACCTCTGGGCCCAGGTGGGTGGTGGAGCACGATGGTTCTTCGACTACATCTTCCAGACACCCGATGGCGTGGAAATTGGACACGTCAGCAAGCAATGGAAAAACGCTATGGATGTCATGAAGGATCTGTTCACCAGCGCGGATACATTCCTGGTGGAGACTGCACCAGAATTTGCACAACATACACCAGCCAAGATGTTGATGCTGGGCGCAGCCATCGCCATTGACATGATCTTCAAAGAACAGGGCGGCGGTGATAACGCGATCAGCACACTGCTTGATGTATGAGACTCATACTCACATGTTCCTCATGGCAGGCACGTATCCTTATCATAGTTACATGCCTCGAATCATTTTCTGTATGAAAATCTCCTCCTCGGGACATGAATACTTAAATGGGCAATGCCACGTCTCGAATCGTTGTCCAGAATCGCCGGGTTGCTTCGTCATATCTCCAAGCAACCGCTAATTGATCCAGCAGGGAGGATCGTATCATGTGCGCTGTATGTTGGGTTCCATTTTCCATCAACAAACAAAATGGCGAGCGACAACTCTGCACCGGGATGCTGTACCGTGAAGTGGATGAACTCTGTTTCGACCTGAAACTGACGGATACTTCCATCGGGTTCGGCACCATTCCACGCCGTGTCAGTATTCCGGTGGACGAATTACAATCCATCGAACTCATGAAAGGGTGGCGCAGTCGGGAATGGCAAGGCATCACATTGGTGGTCAGAACAAACCTGGCACAAAGTATGAAGGAAATGCCCGGCGCTCAACAGGGAAAAGTGGAACTCTCCATCTCGCCTGCCAATTCTCTTCTTGCAGATGCCTTCGTGCATGAGTTATTCTTGAGAGAGTCTTCCACGAATCACCTTGCAGGTGCCGCTCTTGAACAAGCTTAGTTTTCCGTTGCCGATCTACACATTCCAGATCGACTTCATGAAGCACGTCAGCAACATTGTTTATGTTCAATGGATGGAAATCGCCCGTACGAGGTTACTGGATGCGGTAAGCATGCCGGTTCATGACATCGCTCAGCAAGGCTTCGGTCCGGTGCTGGTGGAATCACACATCACCTACAAGAAACCACTCTCGTTGGGCGATGAAGTGCGGGCAGAGACGTGGATCTCCGAACTAACCCATGCCAGCGCCTGGTTGGAATACCGTTTCTATAATGGCAATAATGAACTTGCAGCCAGTGGCAGGCAACGAGGAATTTTCGTCGATTTCGTTACCGGTAAACCGCGACGACTCCAATGGGAAGAACGGGCGAGGTTCAATGCGTTTCTCGTGATTGAGAGCTAGTTGTTTGTAGTTGGTTGCCAGACCATAGAATCGTTCCACACCCACGTGTATCGCTAGTGAGGGGATTCCATGCGTTTGCAGATTATTCCCTCGTTCACGATTCGTGTTGATCCGATGGCTTTTAAATAACAACCAACAACAATCAACCAGACACTAGTAAGCATGAAACTCAAACTCACCGGACTTGATGATGCTGTACGGCTTGACCAGGCACTGCGGCAACACTTCCCGGGCTGGGGACGGAAAGAGATCGGCAAGGCCATCAGCAGCAAACGTGTGCGGGTAAACAACAAAGTAGTCTGGCTCGCTTCCTGGAAAGTGCACAACGGCGATATCATCGAAGCCGAGGTGCCCATCGAACATCGTCCCAAGCCTGCGGAGGTCTTCGATTCACGCTGGCTGATTGCTGATGATGGCGATATTGTTGCCATCAATAAGCCGGCTGGCCTGCTAAGCGCCCCTTCTCGTTCGGTACATGCGGTGAATCTTCATGACCTTGCCAAAGCTCACTTCGGGGAGTTGCTTCTCTTTCATCGTCTGGATCGTGATACTTCAGGAGTTGTTCTGCTCACTCGGCCTGGCAAAATCAACAAGTTGCTTGATGCAGCTTTCAAGACACGTGAAGTGACTAAAGAGTACCGAGCCGTAATTGCCTGGCCACATCGTTTACCAGCATCAGGTGTGATCGATGCCAGACTTGATGTTGATCCCGAAAGGCGTGATCAGATGATCATCGTGCCTCAGGGTGGGCAACACGCACTCACGCGTTATCAACTGCTGCCTCATACTGAAGGCAGCAAACACCAGCACATTCAGTTGTGGCCTGAGACTGGTCGTACTCATCAACTAAGGGTTCATCTTGCTCATCTCGGGTCACCGATCCTGGGTGATCGCCTGTATGGCTCTATCCATAGTGCCAAGCGGCTGATGCTGCACGCCCATCGGCTTGAACTTCCAGCACTTGGCGAGAAAGGGGAACGCACCTTTGTTGCTGAGTTGCCTGTAGAGTTCAGGTGATGGAGTCTATAAATGTATTCCTCTCATGTGCGAAGATAATGTAGACTCGCAGCCTAGCGTCAATTCATTTCTTCGGGTAGGGTCCAGCATGAGCGACGTGTCTTCTACGCCTGTCTTTGCTGAGCCTATTGAGACAAGTGATCGCATTACAGCCATCGATGTGTTGCGTGGTTTCGCACTCTTAGGGATATTGCCGGTAAACATGGTTGCCTTTGCACACGTGGAAGCGGCATACCAGAACCCTGCAATCATTGGTGATTTCACCGGTCTGAACTACATAAGCTGGCTTTTCACGCACTTGATCTTCGAGAACAAGATGGTCACCATCTTCTCGACTCTCTTCGGAGTAGGCCTCTTTATCCAGGTCGATCGCGCCGAACAGCGACGAGGCAAGGTCGGTTCGGCACGTGGTCTATACTTCCGCCGGGTTGGCTGGCTGCTGCTCTTCGGTTTGGCCCATGCGTATCTGTTCTGGTTTGGCGATGTGCTCACCTACTATGCTCTCATGGGCATGCTTGTTTATTGGATACGTCGATGGAGGCCTCGCACCCAGATTATTCTTGGCATCATCATGCTGATGCTGGGGTCAGTCATCCTGACGGGACTGAGTTATTACCTCGATTTCGCGAAGGAATATGTGCAGGCTCATCCCGAAATGACCAGGGAAGCTGCTGATTTCAAAAAGATGGAGGAAGGGTTCAATCCACCGCCAGCCAAAGTCGCAGAAGATTCAAAGAAAGTACGTGAAGCGAGCTTCTTCGGAATGGTGCAATTGCGGGCCGGTCAGACGTTTCAATTTCAAATACTGGGGATGCTCACCTTCACCTTCTGGCGCTTTTCGGGACTCATGTTGATAGGCATCGCTCTCTACAAATCAGGAGCATTCCAGTTGGCCTGGAGTAAACAGCGATATCGTCAGTGGATGCTGATTGGTTTTCTTGTCGGCATTCCACTCACCTGTTACGCCACGTCTCTTCGCTATGGCCTGTCGGACTTTGTAGTCGCACTTCGCATCATGGGGACATGGGATTACTTTGCTTCGCTCTTCATGGCAGCAGGCTACTTCGCCTTTATTATGCTGATGGTGAAGGAACGATGGTTCTCAGGTCTACAAAATCGCCTGGCTGCGGTAGGCCAGATGGCACTCACCAACTACCTGATGCACACGCTGATTTGCACCAGCATTTTCCACGGTTGGGGGTTCGCTCAGTTCGGCACCTGGCCACTTTACTCATTAACTATCCTGGTGCTGGTCATCTGGACCATTCAACTCTTCATCAGTCCGCTATGGCTGAAGCACTTCCGCTTTGGGCCTGCTGAATGGGTATGGCGAAGTCTGACCTATATGAAGCTGCAGCCGATGCGGTTGGCCCCCAAAATTCAGTTGGAGCCATCGTGATGGTTCATTCCATCCACTATCTTGCCCTACAGACTGAGCAACAGTTGCACGCTGAATGACTCTGTCTTGAGTTGCACTGAATAATGCCTTTGCCTCATCGACCGATCTCGAAGCCTACGGGGACTCAGTGATACTGCAGCGCATGTATAATCGAAGTCAGCATCACGAAAGTTATTCGAGTAGTTTAACATGCCCGGTCAAATCCATCAGGAAGCAACTGACAGTGACGTCCTTCCAGATTGATTCCCGCCACTTGGCATTCGCAATTGCGTCAATCAGTTTTGCCTCTTCCGACTTCTTGAGGTGTTCATCCTGCAGCTGTTGTGTAGCTGTTGCCAGATCTTTGAGAGCTAGTTGATAGTGCGCCTTGCTGAATCGAGCAATCTCCTCTTCCAGCTTCAGTGCCATTTCACGATGCAGTTTTGCTTCGGTGTCCGGCTTGCTCTCATCCACTACCTTCTTGTACTGCGGATGAAAATGCTTGTAAGCACCACAATCAAGGTGCTCCAGAATGAAGATATCCTTCACCTCTCTCCGCAACACATTGACTGCTACTTCCAGGTGATGAAAGAAGACATCCTTCCAGGAAGAAGTGGAGGAGTTTTTCGACAATGCTGACGGACTCGAAAGTTCTACTACACCAAGCGAAGCTCCAGCAAAAACAATGTGATCATAGCGATTCGCCAGATTGAGTGCGTCCATGAATTCGACGATGTCATCGAGGAAACGCAAATCCATGCAACTCAGCATGAAGACGTGCTTACGAGGCGGTGATTTCATTAACTGCTTGTACAAGTGCATATTGAATCTCCCATGGAATGAAAACAGCATCGAACCGCAGCGAATTGATGACAACAAAAAACCCTCATGGGATCCATGAGGGTGTCAATTGTATCGTAGGTAACTTAGTAACCGCCGTTGCCGCCACCGTAGTCGCCGCCACCGCCGCCACCGTAGTCGCCACCGCGACCACCGCCGCCGCCACCGTAGCCACCACGACCACCACGACCGCCGCCGCCACCACCGTAGCCGCCGCGACCACCGCCACCGCCGTAGCCACCGCGACCACCACCACCGCCGCCACCGTAACCGCCACGGCTTCCGCCGCCGCCGCCACCGTAGCCGCCACCACCACCGCCACCGCTACCACCACCGAATTCCGTCTTGGGACGGGCTTCGTTGACCGTCAGCGGACGGCCCTTGAACTGCTGGCCATTCAGCGCTTGCGTCGCAGCATCTGCTTCAGCGGGATTAGCCATTTGAACGAAACCGAAGCCTTTGGAACGGCCCGTTTCACGATCGACAATAACCTGAGCAGTTTCAACTGATCCATATGCAGCGAACAGCTCATTCAACTCCGCATCGGTCATCTGGTAGGGCAAGTTGCCTACATACAAACGCTTCATAACACCAACACTCCAACTCTCGGTAACTCGGGAACCAGGCCCCACGAACGATGTGAAACGTAACAGAAGGGCATCTAACAAGTGTCGCCGCGAACCGGTCACCAACTTCAGTGAACCTAACTTCTCGCAAACGTTCCGCCTGCTTGACTCTCCGCAACCGAAGGCTAGCAGGCATTATAACGAGCATTTATTCCCTGTCGACACTGTTTTGTACATTTCTATGAATTTGCTACTATCGTGAAACATCACTCCTTCATTCTGTTGACGTAGGAATCCATCTCTGCCTCTAATGCCATTACATCCTCCGAAACAAACGTGACGTGCCCCAGCTTGCGTCCGGGCAAAGGTTTCTTCCCATACAGATGCAAATAAGTTTGTACTACAGAGTCATCTCGATTCAGGACAAATTCGCGTTCGGGAATTGTGCCCAGGATGTTGATCATTCCCACGTGTTTCTTCACTGCAGTTGAACCAAGCGGCAAACTACTGATTGCTCGAACATGGTTGGCAAACTGACTCGTAACCGCACCTTCGATGCTCCAGTGGCCACTGTTGTGCACACGGGGAGCCATTTCATTCACAATTAATTTTCCATCCTGCTGGAAGAACTCGATGGCCAATACTCCTGCATACTCGAGCGCTTCCATCGTCTTAAGTGCATAATCCTGAGCAAGTTGTTGTAACTCCGGAGTGGTAGCTACGGTAGGAACCCGGCTCTGCTGCAGAATGCCTTCATGATGTACGTTCTTCACCAGTGGATAGAACGCTGTCTCCCCCAGGGTACTACGTACAGCGATGATCGAAACCTCTCGTTCAAATTGCACGAAGCCTTCGAGGATGAGTGGCACCCCTTGCAACCTGGCCCAAGCCGCTTCGATGTCGTTCTTCGTACGCAGGACAAATTGCCCTTTACCATCGTAACCGAGCCGACACGTTTTCAGCACAGCAGGCAAGCCGATCTGCTGAATTGCTGCATCGTATTCTTCCCGGCTGCTGATAGCAGCAAACGGTGCGGTGGGTATGTTCATCGATTGAAAGAAGTTCTTCTCTTCCACCCTATCCTGCGACATGGCTAATGCCATAGGAGATGGATGCATATCTACCCGACTAGCGAGGAACTCTGCCGTCCAGACCGGTACGTTCTCAAATTCGTATGTCAGGAGATCCAGCCCTTCAGCAAAGCTGGCAAGGGCATCCAGGTCCTGGAACGACCCGACGGTCAGTGGCATCACATGCCCAGCTACCGCGTCAGGAGACGGATCAAAACAACGAAAGCGATAGCCCAGCGGATATCCCGCAAGTGCCATCATTCGCCCCAACTGTCCACCACCGAGAATGCCAATGTTCATGGGGTGTAGGATATGGACGAGAGAGGAACCCAACATGAAAAATCTGCTGACACTACCTTGTCAATACAACCAGTAGAACTTGCTGAATTAGTGCTGGCTACCAGGATTCCGCATGGTAACATCGAGTGGACAAGAGTTGGCTCCCCACAGTCGTCGATCATGACTTTATCAGACAGGGAGTGAAGTGTGTTTTTGACATCCATTGCAACACAACCACGTAAGCCACTTCCAAGCTTTCGATTGATATTGGAACCCCTTGAAGACCGTACAGTGCTTTCAGCCGATGCGGTACTGGACTGGCATCAGATCACGCTCGATGCCATGGTGAATGACAGCTATCTGGGCGTCAATGCCAAGCAGGCTGGCCCCGACAGGAGCTCTCGGGCGCTGGCCATCGTCCATGCTGCCATGTTTGATGCAGTCAATTCGATTGATCAGTCGTATGACCCCTATCTAATTCGAGTAAAAACAACACCGGGTGCATCAATCCAGGCCGCTGCTGCACAAGCAGCACACGACACTCTGATGGCACTCTACCCTGACTATCAATCGGTGTTGGATTCTGAATTAGCAACAGACCTGGCAGAGGTTGGTTCTGATGCAGCACGTCTTGCAGGCGTGCAAGTCGGCCAGATGGTGGCAACTGCCATCCTTTCTGCACGAGCCAACGACGGTTCGACGGCACCCATGCACTATGAACTCAGCACCAAGCTGGGATCCTGGCAACCCGATCCGTTGCACCCCAACCAGATGCCTGTAGGACCAGAATGGGGAAAGGTGCACACGTTTACGCTGAAGAACAAAAATCAGTTCCAGATTCCCAAGCCACCTGCTTTGAACAGCCAAGCTTATGCCGATGCTTACAACGAAGTGAAGGCCTACGGCGGCGATGGGGTCACCACACCCACGATACGCACCCCCGAACAGACCACCATCGGCATCTTCTGGGGATATGATGGCTCGCGAGGTTTAAGCACACCACCACGACTCTACAATCAGATTGCCACCACTATTGCCGTGCAGCAAGGCAACACGATGGTGCAGAACGCCCGTTTCTTTGCCTTGATCAACCTGGCGATGGCGGATGCAGGCATTTCCTGCTGGGATGACAAGTATCAATTCGAGTTCTGGCGTCCTGTGACAGGCATCCGTGCAGGGTCACTCGATGGAAACGCCAACACCGAAGGCGACTCCAACTGGCTGCCTTTAGGGGCACCAAATGACAACGGAGGCGGAACCAATTTCACTCCGCCTTTTCCCGCGTATGCATCCGGGCATGCCACTTTTGGTGCAAGCCTCTTCCGAACGATGGCACG
>CAYPJB010000187.1:0-8714 GCA_964410845.1 uncultured Bacteroidales bacterium
CCGATTCTCTCTAAGAAACCACCCCATGTGTGCCATTGTGGATGAAACATTTCACCACTGCTTCACGCATGATCTCGCGAACTTTCTTGACAGCGTTCAGTCGGGCTTCACTGATGCGGGACTTTTCGGTGTAAGCCTGATGGATGGCAGCAATAGCCCGATTCAACTGCTGATGTTCAGCACTGGTTGATTTCTCAAGAGTACTGATGGCTTGCTGGTAGAGTTGCCTGGAACCAACACGAATATCACTGAGGCGCTTGTCGCCAATGCCGTGGATGTTGATGCTTCGCGTGTGGATATCGTGGATGGTGCGAAAGCCTGAATAATGCAGTTTTTCTACCGTAGAAGGGCCAATGCCTGGATAATCAGCCAGCAGTTCGACAGGCATCTGTTGCAAGATTCGGTTCAAGGCATTTGAACGAAGTTGATCCACTTCCAATTCATGTGATCGGTTCATCGAATCATAGCTAAACTGCTCACGTGTCAATGCTGCGTTGATGTTTGACACGGAATTGAGCACTTTGCTCTTCCACATCTTCTCAGGTGATGAGGAATACTTGCTGATCAGTACAAGCAGGCAAACCAATTGCCCAATCAGCAGCACAGCTACAATTGCATAAATTATCATCATTGCAAAGATTCTTGAGTTGAAGTCATACGTTCACACTTGAACCTACCTTGCAAAGTGAGTGCGGTCGAGGGAAATCAACGCCTCCACAAAATTGCGGTTGTCCCGTACTCGCCCGGTGTCAGGGCATACCCTGCGGTGAAGCGGTCGACAAAATCTTCCTGGTGCGAGACGAGGATGATGCGTTTGAGCGCAGCATTCTTCTGTAAGGCAATGAGTTCATCTGCCATCGCGGCCAGGCCGTCGCGGTCAAGAGAGCCGAACCCTTCGTCGATGATGACACTTTCCAGTGGACGGTTGCGACCGCTGGCATACTTGCCGATGGCGAGGGCGATAGCGACAGAGACTCGAAATTTTTGGCTTCCGGAGAGGTAGTTGACCCCGATCTCGTGAGAATTGTTCTGCTGCCGGACCACCAAATCGAAAGCGGCATCTTTGTCGTTGCAGGTGTTGAGTTCGAGAGTGAGTTCGCCATTGGTCAGGTTCTTGAGAGTCTGGCTGGCGGATTCGGCAAGGTCACGCTCGGCGGAACGGACGAGGTCACGTTGTAAGCCATCCTTGCCGAGCAGTTCATCAAGTTTCTGGTAGAGCATCAGCTCTTTTTCAGCTGCTGCGGCTTGAGTGGAATACTTCGCATACTGGGATTGCTGTTCCCGAAGCCGTTCGAGTTGACGATCAGCGAGGAGATGTTCGTGGTCGATGTTATTGTAGAGTTGCTTACAGTCTTCCAGTTGCTTCTGCAACTCCAAAGCAGGCCGGTGGGCTTCCTTTGGCAATTGTTGCATCTGCTGCTCGAGGACTTGAAGGCGTGATTGACAATTGCGGGCAAGCTCCGTGTCGGCTGACAAAGCGTCATACTGGTCTTTGATGTTACTTTTCGTCAATATGTTGAGTTTCTGGACGTAACTCTGGATAACGCTGGCATCAAGAGGCCAAAGCAATTTCCAGGCTTCGGGTAGGCTATCAAGATAGGTGGCCAGCTGGAATCTGATGGCATCACATGCCTTTTCGTCATGAAACCGTTGCCTGGCGCTGGCTTGTGAAACCTCGCTGGCCTTAGTGCAACTGATACGTGTAGCTTTCACCTTACACTGATGTGTTGCGAATGTCTTTTCAGCCAAATGAGCTTCTGACTTGGCTATAGGGAGTTCAGCACGAAGCTGCCCCAAGTGTTTCTCTAACTCTTCAAGCGAAGCTGTGATCTTCAGTTTGTGCAGTATTTCTTCCAAGTTCTGACATAGACGTTCAATGCTCTCTTTTTCGACATGGAGCTTGTTCCATTGTAGCTGTTTGCTTTGAGCTACGGATAAAGCATCGTGGTGAGCCTGGCGTATCTGCTGCTGTTGCTGCCATTCCGTTTTGACTTGTGTGACCTGCTTCTCAAGTTCCGCGATCTCTTTCTGCGCATGCTCCTTGCTCACCAGTTGGCCACACCGGGAACAGTTGATACCGACTTCGACTTTGCGAAAGTCTGTCAGATTCTTCTGGAGTGCTTTGAGTTGTGCCTCTGCAATGCCACAGAGTTTATTCGCTTCGTCGTACTCATTTCTTATCCGTTCCACATTGTTTGTGGCTGACTGCAACTGCGAGAGCAAATCAGGAGCGAAGCCGGTCAGTTTAGAACGCTCTTCAGCCAGCGTTTTTACCTGCTGATGTTGAGTGTTGAATTTTTTCATCTTGTCATCAAGCTGATCAGCATGTTGAGCCGTTATTGTCTTGCACTGTTCCACAGCGTCGATTTGGGATTCGAGTGTGGACAATTCCTGTGCCAGCAACTCATATTGCTTATGATGAGCTGCCGCCTGTTCCTGGCTTCTCTTGAAAGCTTCTTCCGCATCAGCGAGTTTGCCAGGCAATGTCTCCAGTTGCTTGAGTGTAGGGACGACTCGTTGTAATTCCTCTAACGCATGATAGTCAGCCCGAATGCTCTCCGCTTTGCTGGAACGTTCTGCTACTTCACTTAACCGCGTCTGCAATTGCTTTTGCTCACGAGTGTAATCTGCCAGGTTTTTGGAGTGACTGATGAGTTCCGTCCACTGTTGCTGATCTATTTGCAACTTCTGCTTTTGCTCTGCCTTGGCCTGCACCGCTTGCTCGGCTGCTGTCAACTCCTCCGCACTCACTGGCGAGAGTGAACTAAGCCGGTCCTTTACCAGTTTCCAGGTATTCTTGCAATCATTGGTCGCATCATGAACTCGAGCAGACAATGCTTCATACGGTTCGAGGTGAACGATCTTCTTGAGCAAGTCCATACGTGGCCCTTGCTTGGCGCGAATGAACGCATCAGCTTCGCCCTGTTTAAGCAGCACGGATGAAGTGAATGCGGTATAGTCCAGACCAATCAAGGCTTCCACCCAATCTGTCAATCCTGAAGCCTTTTCGTCAATATCGAGTGAAACCCATTCATTGGCTTCCCAGCGGGACGCAGTCTGAACCGAACGTTTTTTCTTGCCACGTGATCGTGTTACGCGATAGCGAGTACCATCGTAGCTGAACTCAAAGTCGATACTGAAGCTGTTGGCACCATGGTGAATCAGTTCTTCGTGATCCTGCTTGCCGCCGCGATGACAACCAAAGAGCGAATACGTAATCGCATCAAACACCGTAGACTTGCCCACGCCGTTGGGGCCGCTGAGCACCCAGAGCGGTTCGTCCTCCGCAAATTCAAAGGTGGTTTCAGGACCGAAGCTGAGGAAGTTTTCCACTTTGATTCTGAGTGGTATCATGCGTTACTCCTGTTGCATCAGCACGGCTGCGATGTCGAGAATGGTTTGGCGTTCCGGATGGTCCTTCAACTTGTCATGTAAGTATTCGACCACTGTCTCGTGAACCGTTTTACGGGGCGACACTTCACATGCACTGTTTTCAGCAGACAACGTGGATCGCACGAAAGTAATTTCCTTGATACGACGAAACATTCGACGCAGTTGTTGTCGCACGTCATCCTGAGCCAAGCTCAACCCTTCGCTGGACACGGTGATTTTGAAGATCGCTTCATCTCTTTGTGGATACTGAGCAGCCAGCGTGGACAATTCCGCCTCGGCATCAGCCAAGTGCAGTTCCAGCAATGGCGTTGCAGGGATTTCAACGAATCGTGGCTCGCCTTGCAGTTTCTTATTGGCGATCTCTACCAGTACCACGCCGCATGTGTTGTCCTTCTCACCAAAATCAAGGCGGTCTAGCGAACCGGAATAGCGGATGTGCTGGTTCCTTTGAACCATCTGGGCTTCGTGAATGTCGCCTAGGGCTACATACGCGAACATGTCCAGAAGCCCGATGTCTTGCAGAGTGATACTATCCGCTTCATTCATCTGATGACGATTCTGAGCCTGCACCCCAGCGAGTGTCAGATGGGCCAACAGCACTGTCGGCAGGCTGACATCGATCTTCTTCTCTGGCACCAGCTTCTGAATGAAGTTGGTGATGCGGCCCAGGTAACAACGATGTTGCTCTTCGCGAGTGGCATGCTTGTCTTCAGGCTCGCCATAGCGATGGGCATTGGGATACGGCAGCAACACGAACTGCACAGTCTCACCGTTCTTCGTGAATCGCACAGCATCTCGCCAATTAACCAGATACATGCGGCCGGGAAGAATGATCTTGTTATCAGGCAGCGGCGAAGCCAGTTTCATACCAGCTAATACAGGGTTGATGAAGCTGTCACGGTCGTGATTGCCGGTGATGGCCAAAATCACGCCGCCACGAGCAAAGAAGTTGACGAAGGCACCGTGCAGATGCCGGAGTGCCTGGGCCACATCATCGGCGCGGGCATTCTCGAAGAAAAGATCGCCAGCAATAAGGACGACATCGATCTGATACTCCTCGCAAAGCAAAGCAATTCGTTCGACCCGGCGTTCCAGATCATCCTGACGGGCGATAGTGCCAAGCTTATCGCAGAGGTGCCAATCGGCAGTATGTAGGAGTTTCATGGTACACCTTTAGAATGCTTGATCGGCCCTTGAGGGGCGTTTGCTCGATAACTGACTGACATCGACATCGCCTTGGCTCAGTGCCCAGGGTGGAAAGGGTATCCGCGCCAGAATCGGCTCACGAAACGTGGGTTGATACAGCAGCTTCTCGTCAGGTTGCAGTTGGGAAGCAGCCTGGCGTGTCGAGGTACTGAGGAACCGCCAGACGTCCGAGGTCATCTCCAGGGCACCACTGCGGCCCACAGCTCGGATGGCTGCGTTCTCAATCACCTTCGACGATACCATGCTCGCCTGCTGTTGAGCACCCAGAAGGATGACTCCCTGCGAACGCATTTCCGAAGCTACCAGGTTGATCTGTTCAGTGATAGGGTCGCTGCTTCCCCGTGGGGCAAACCGATTTAGCTCATCAATAGTAATGACGAACTTGAGACCCGATACTTGCTTACCTGAGCGATGCTCCACGATTTGATGAAGCACTGCTGCGACCACAAACCGTTGCAACGAAGGCGTGCGGTTGATGCTGTAGAGATCAATCACCATCGGCTCATCAAGGCCTTTGCTGGGAATGAAGAGCGGCCTACCCTTTTCATCGTAACGACGCAATACTCCATCACCTTCTTTGATGATGTAAAGGAGCCGACGCAACAGTTTGCCCTTGGTTGGTGCAGTAAAGTCGGTGAAGAGTTCTTTCTTGTTGTCTTTGAACCAATTGAGCAACGTGTCGAACGTCGTCGGCAGTTCATCACCCTCTCGCAGTCGCGGCCCACCGGCGGTTTCGCTGGTCAGGAACTCTTCCATCTCGCCAACGAGACCCCCGAAGTTCACATCGTAGATGTCATCATCGGAGAACAGGAAACGGAACAGTCGCTGCTCGATGATGTCGCTGAGTGACCAGCTATAGGGTTTGACTTCATCATCGGCTCGCCCTACATAGGCCGGTGTGCTTAACCCTTTGAGTTGCGGTGCCAGCATCTGGAGTTGCTGAAAAGGCTGTGGTGCACTGACATCAAGGGCCTGCCAATCGGCCAGATATTTGTCACGCTTCCGGGCGAATGTCTTGTTGGGCTTATCGAGAAAGAACAGATCGAAGTTCTTCACATTGAAGATGACCGGCACCACCTGCAAACGATCTGGGTCGCTGGGCCGTTCACTCTGATCACGTTGGGCTTTCTGCAACAGCAACCAGTTGATCAACATAAGCAGTGATGACTTGGTGCCTAACCCAGCGATGCCGTTGACATTGAGATGCCCGCCGTTCTTGCCGAGCAGATAGTCGATATCAATACCTGCTATGCCTGCGAGTCGGGTGCCACCGTTCTTGATGAGCCCCATTTCCAGCAGTTGTTCCACTTCATCCAGACCGTAGCTTTGGCGAGCTTCGGCTGCATCAGCAAGAAAGACTTCGCTCTCTTCCTGTGGTGGTGCATGGACGACAGGGATCGTCCGCAGGATCGTCACCTCCGCATACGTCACGCCCTCGGAATCGAACGGCACCGATTCGCTACTTCGGCTATCAAACCGTGCTGCCTCTTCAGCCATGTTGCGCTGCCTGCTGCAGCGATAGACCTCCTGAACGATTCCCAGGAACTTCACCATCTGCCCGCCAACGGTGGATGAGGTGGTGACAAGCTGAGTACGTTCCACTTGATTATCCCGATCTATCCAGAAGTAGAAGGTTCCACTGGTCGATTCATGTCCAGGCGGTGCAGCTATACGACCCAGTGGTGTAGCGGCTGGTATTGAAGGTGTGCTCATGAATCAGAACTCCGCAAGAGGCCAGCATGGCGATAGAGGCGATGACTGAGAGCATCGAGTGAGCCGAACAGAGGCTTCATCACTTCTTCCGCACGAACAACCGGTTCCAACGAGACAGGCATACGACCATAACTCTCGGCTCTACAGCGGGCATCAATCAACCAGCGGGACAGCCTACCGATGAAGTCGAAGGAGCCGGCAAACTTTGTCTCAAACTGTTTCCAGGGGACTTCGATGCGAACGTAGCCCCAATTTGGAGCCAGCCGTGGTCCGCCCGCCAGTTTGAGATACCAGGTGGCAATCGGGAAGCGACCTTGCCGCGAGGTCATTCCTTTCTGGCCGGTGATCTGAAATACCGGTGTCCGCTGACCGGGACGAAGTTCCAAAAGCGTTCGCCAACCTTGATCATGCAGGTAGTTGGCAGCATGCGTTTTGACCACGCCAATCATGAGTGATCCATCCGCTGTTGGCTCCCCCATTACCCGATGGAGTGGACCATCAACGAGGGTGGGCATCGTCGATTGTCGGGCAAGCATGAGCCGTTCCAAGGTATCCATTTCCTGGCGAGCACGGGATACGGCTTGCAGCCGCATTACTTCAAAGTCATACGGATGATGTTTTTCCAAGGGCTTGTTGGCCAGCGCGAGCCGAAGCTGTAACTGTGGATGCCGAAGCAAGGCTTGTGCAAATCCTTCGATCTCCTCCCAGGGAAACGGATCGCCCACAAAGCTGAGGACCCGCTCAATGCTGACTGCTTCCCGAAGAAATCGTCGGCCTTCAAGATGCAGCGTCACCGCACCTACCTCAGCCAGCACCAATGGCACAGGCGTTCCACGTGGGCAGCGAATCCACATCACGGTGCGATGTTGCTGGGCGCCATCAATGAAGCGGATCGGCGATTCACCTTCCCGTGTTGGTGCTTCTGTCACGATGATCGGCTTCCACTCCTCCGGCTTCTGCTCTTTATCAAGGAAGATGGTGGGTTCCTCTTCGTCTTCTGCTTCTTCTGGTGGAGGCATGATGGGTAACACTGGGCTGGAACTGGTGACTGCGGCTTGGTAGCGATGGAAGAAGTCATTCAAGGTTGATTCAAGCATTGCCCACCTCCAGAGCCAGTAGCCGATACCGCATCGCTTCCCGACTGACCAGCAACTCAGCAGCCAGTTGGTAGGTAAGCACCACTCGTGGGCAGCAACCCTGCGACTTCTGCATTTCCTCTGCCCGCGTTCGACAGATGACTGCGGGCATCAACAGTTCCACTGCAAACTGGTTTGCCTCTCGCTCCATCGCTTGCAATGCATCATCGTCGATGGTTTCGAGGATGTTCGAGCTGGTATCGCTCAGGTAGCCGGTGACCATTTGCTCTCGATGCAGGATGAAATGCCCCAGTTCATGGGCGGCAGTGAACCGTCGTCGAGGCAGAATATCACTGGCATTCACATAGGCCCAACCGACCCTACCCACTGTAATGATGAAACCGGACAGCAGATCACCAGCAGGACCAATGTCACCAACAGCAATCCCCTGATCCATGAGGTGTTCCTGAATGGCACGGCGGTTCAGGTCAGGCAAGGCAGCATGAAGCAATTCGCACTCATCAAACACGCGGCTTAGTGGCACCGGCCCGCGATGTTTCTCGTCGATCACAATGCCATGTGTGCGCAACAGTTCTGCCACGCGCCAGGCGATGTTGTCGTTCTCTGTAGCAGACATTGTCTATCCTTCGTGCCGGGGCGCAGGTCGTGCCGCCAGGGCATAGTGAGGGGTAGCGGATTGTTGCATTTCAAGCTTGAGGGCAGCACGTTGGAAGGAACGCCAGAAGCCCATCGGTGCTGCACCAAATTGGGCTTCAGCCCATTGAGTCAGTGCAGTAAGCCCCTTGACATCGGGCAGAGTAATGGTGGATGCACTCAGTTTGGCCAGTAGTTCCGTGACCTCCGGCTTGGGCTGCCCTTCAAGTTGTCTGGCTAGTTCACGAGCAACCAGTGCAACGCTTAATAACACTGGTGACGGGATCACCGAAGCACTTGGCATGTGGGTTTTGACTAACGCTTCGATCTGGACATCAGTCTTAGTATCGTTTTGCAGTTCTGCTTCTTCCAGCAGACCTTCATTGAGTTCGCGGAATGCCTGAAGCAGTTCTGCATCATGCCCAGCAAGTTCCCATAGCTTCACCTGCGAGGCGAAGTCTTGTGTTTCAACGGCCTGCAGGTACTGCTCGCTAAGCCAGTCAATGCGGAGTGCGTCATTGTGATTCATGATGCATCCTCCCTGTGGCTTGCTGGCAGAGGTTACGCAATTTGATTCTGACACGAGTTAACCGAACCCGTATCGCACCTGCTGACAACTGCAATGTTTGAGCCAACTCACTCTGCGTGTACTGGTCAAAGAGATAGAGTTGA
>CAYPJB010000188.1:0-8668 GCA_964410845.1 uncultured Bacteroidales bacterium
GGGGGTGAATATCATTCCCGAAAGTGCTGCGTTCAGGTTACTCAAGCTTCCTCGAACCGAGATCTGTGCACTGGGCAAACCATCGCCGTAAACGAACTCCAGGCCCGTAGTCCGACTCAATTGAAGCGTGCCAATGGAATTGTTCAGCTGCAGGGATACATTCAGGATGGGGTTTGATCCATTCAACGTACTAAGTGTGATTGCATTCCTGTTTTGAGCCGAAAAAACCAGTCTCTTGTCCTCTTGAGTAGTTGTAATTCCAGTAGTCCTCAGCTGCAATGCGGGCTGCAGCACTGGCCGTGATAACGCCGCCAAGTCGCGTATGACAGTGCCCGCACCAATGGTACCGATCGCGGAAGGCAAGCCGTTCGTGAGATTGAGTGTGTACAGTGTCGCTTTGTCGCTGAACGGATTCGTTGCTGCCAGATAGGCTTTACCATCGGCACCGATATCCAGCCCCGTGTTCTCAGTAATATCCATACCCAAGAAGCCCACCTGGCTGACCTGTGGCGAATAGAAGATCGAGGAATCAATAAATTCCATGCGACGCAGCGTGTTCATCGCCATGTCGAGGAGATACATGGAAGTTATGCCGGGAGTCGACGAGGGAGTCACTACCCCATCAATCAACTGCATGGGCTTGTTTTCAAGTGAATCCCCAGGCTGAATACCTACAGAAGAATTGACCAGATAACCAATACCCTGCTCAGTCAGTTGGTAATTAATGAACTCCCCATCGGGACTGACTCCGAAAAAAGTTCCCGCTGCATTCATGTCATAAAAGCCAATCCCGGTCTTCAGAGGATACCCAACCCCAAATGTGTCAGGATTACTAGTAAGAGTGGCCACACCTGTGGCAGTGTTAATCAGATAAAACGAGACGCCATACCGGTCTTTTTGCCTGGCCAATGCCAACAGGAGGCCATTGGACGGATCCTGGTCAATACTCACTAACTCATCGCCAGGGCGTAGATTCGTCACTGCCTTGGTGACCACCTGCGAGGGCTTGCTCGAATCAAAAAAGAGCAGCGTATTTTTATTGTTAAGGGCCACCAGGGAGGCCGGGACAGTCCTATCTTCCAGTAATTCCAGGCCCAAGTGAACCGTACGATATTTTGAACGATGATTCGTATGCATGGTAGCAGCCTTTTCTTCAGCCAGAGATGACACAATCGAGATAGGGTATTAGCTGAACAATAGTATTCGATAAATGCAAGAATTGCCAGCATTCCTAGTCAAATCGTTTGAGCCGGTGTAGTAGCGGTACGTCAACGCAAATGACCCCGGCTGAGTAGCTGGGATTATCATCGATCAGCGAGGCATGTTGATCTTTGTGATGATTCTGTAGTCACTCTGTTCCAAATAGCGTTGATTTTACTTGCGATGAGAATGACATTGCTATAGTCTCGAATGACACCTTGATTATCACCTGGAAGCGATGCCATGATGCGAGTGCTTTTGGCCGTCACCTTGGCGGCTAGTTTTTTTGCGCAATCCTCGCGCGCGCAGATTACAATTGTTCCGACATTTGATTCTTTCATTAGTTCAAATCCGACGATTCAGAGCACGATTACGACTGCATTGAATCAATACACAACGACCTTTACTACATCTAGCCCGGTGACAATTCGACTGTCGTTTCAAAATACGACTTCTGGTCTTGGGGCCAGTTCTACAAACGTCATACAAACGACTTATTCTGCATGGCGTGCTGCACTTGCTGCACGTGCCGTGAGTGCTGATGATATTTCTTCACTTGCATTCATTCCTAATCAGGCGAATAGTCCCGTCAACGGCAATGCAAATGTTCAAATGTCGCGTGCCAACGCACGTATCCTAGGTCTCGTCGGTGCTAGCGCAACAAACGATACCACGATCTCTCTCAACTTTGCACTCATGAACTGGGATCGCAATGGCCCAAGCGGCACAGGAAACAATTATGCTTCTTCACACTACGATCTGAAAGCGGTGGCGCAGCATGAAATCGATGAAGCACTTGGAACTATCTCAGGCGTGGGCGGGAGTGTGCCTTGGGGAGCCGATCATACACGTTTTGGCGCAGCGGGGAGTTTCAGTTTTACTACAAGTACGACAGCGCCAGCGTACTTTTCCGTTAATGGGGGTGTGACGAACCTAGTGAACTACAACCAGCGTAACGGGAATACTGGCGATTATGGTGATTTCATGATTACTGGCCATGTGCAAGACTGGGCAGGTACACCAGGCTCGACTCCAGACTTAAATGTAGAACTTCGGTTGCTTGATGTTGTAGGCTATACCTTCGCTTCTGTACCGGAACCAACAACTATAGCACTTATGGGAGTCATCAGCGTTTGCAGCTTAGGAGCAATATGGCATGTTCGTCGCTCTAAATACAAGTTGGCAGAGAAGCAAATCTAGATACAGCTATCGATAATCAATACCGAAGTTCTCAATGGATAAGTGCAAGCTGTTACCTGTGAGATGTCCATGGTGGCAAGGCGCCTGCTAATACGCTGTACGCCGCGATCAGTCGAGACATCAAGGTCAATGGGACTGGCTCGGCGTTCAGGAAGGCTGAGAGGTGAAAGTTTGTGGGGGTGTTGCAGCAATGGCACTATGCAAATGACCCCGACTGGGTAGCTGGTTTTTTTGTCTTTTGCTACGAGGTGCCCCACCTATGGTAGAAAAACGTAAGCGTCCGATGAACCCCGTCATTCGTGACGGGGTTTATCTGACGCTTACATTCATTATTAAAATACAATATAACCAGGCACAATAATTATGTTGCTGCACAGTTTGCTGTATGGCAATTTAGGCATTCCTTGGAGTAGTAGCCAGAACATTGAATCACCAACTTCCGAAACGGTAGACCATGAACTGCACTCTGAAGCTCCTCATCACCCTGCTGCTGGTGCCAGCAGTTGCCTACAGCGCCAACACCGAAGCCCAAACGCTGCGAGTCTTCATCTTCGCGGGCCAGTCGAACATGGTCGGCACACATTCGAGGGTCGTGGACATCAATCGATTCCCGCCTTTTGCTGGACTCGACAAGCCGCAGAAGGACATCCTATTTTCCTACAAGATGGGTCGTGAGAATATGACGACCTCGGACGGTTGGATTCCCTTGCAGCCGACGACGGATTACTTCGGGCCGGAACTCAGTTTTGCTAGACGCGTGGCGGACCGTGCCAAGCTGCCCATCGCCATCATCAAATGTGCTTCCGGCGGTACTTCGCTGGGCGAGGATTGGAATCCCGACAATCCAGGAGGCTTCAAACTCTACCCGCTCGCCCTGAAGCATGTGCGTTCATCGCTTGCCGAGCTGGATCGCAAGAAGATAGCCTACCGGCTTGAAGGCTTCATGTGGCATCAGGGCGAGAACGACATGTTCAACAAGGATTTCAAACCGAACTACGGCAAGAACCTGAAGAACTTCATCGCGAGCTGGCGTCGTGACCTCAAAACGCCCAATCTTAAGTTCTATATCGGTGAGCTTTGCACGAAGACGATCTGGGGGATGGACAACCGCGCCAACATGCATGCCATCCGCATGGCTCAGAAATCCGTCATAACCTCCGATCCGCTGACGGAATACATTCCCACCTCGCATGATGCGGTGGAGATCGGCGGTGACGCAGGGCTGCACTATCACTACGGCACGCTCGGCCAACTCCAGCACGGAGTGAACTACGCCGATGCCTATATGCGCACGATTGGCATCAAACAGAACACCGACAGACCTCTCAAAGCCTGGCCTTACGCCCAAGGTAGCCCGGTGAAGCTCTTCATCCTCGCTGGCCATCGCAACATGGAGGGCGAACGTGCTTTCACTCAAGAACTGAAGGCATCGAAAGAACTGGAGACGCTCGCAAGCGACAACCAGCAGATCGCGTTTAAATACAACCTTGGCGGTGGTTTCAAAACATCCAAGGGCTGGGAACCGCTCGGCCCCGCCGGCCCCTACGACACCTTCGGCCCGGAACTGAGCTTCGCCAAAACACTGCAAAGCAAGGTCTCGGGCAACATCGCCATCGCCAAGTTCACACACAGCGGCTCGCAGATCAACGACTGGACGCCCGAGGGAACGTCAGCCAAGGACTTGAATCTCTACGACTCCTTCATCGCGTTCATCCGCGGTGCGATCCAAGACCTTCAGGACAAAGGACATGCCGTGGAACTGGCCGGCGTCTTTTATCACATCGGCGAGAACGACATGGCTTTTGGTCCCTACCGCAAACAGGCCGCCCAATGGCTGCGATCTACCATCGAACGCAGCCGCCAGGATTTGGCGTTGCCTTCGTTGAAATGGTACGTCAGCCAACAGCCTCCTCCCGATCAAAAGGAACTCAACTCCATTGACATCACCGCCAACCTCGCAGCGCTCGCAGCAGCGGACCAAGCGTTCATTCATCTCAAAGCCTTCGACATGCCATCTCAGAGAGAGAAGCTTGTCCTCGATGTCGCTGGCATCTTGAAGCTGGGTAATCTGCTGGCGCGCAGCTACCTGGATCGCCGGTAGCTAAGGTGCCTTTCCCATCCTAATGTGAGCAAAGTGAAGTTACGAACGAGAAGATGCTGGTAGAGATAGAAACACTGTCAGCATAACCCTGGAGAGTCAACATGAGCGCAATGCCTGGCGTTGTAATGCAATTGGCACTGAACTTCACCGAACGCTGGTGGGTGTTTCTGATACGCGGCTTACTTGCCCTGATATTCGGCATACTTTGTTTTGTTCAGCCTGACTTATCCCTGACCACGCTAGTGTTGATGTTTGGCATCTTTGCCTTGGCCGACGGTGTCATGGGAGTTTTCATCGCTGTTGTGGGGCGTAAAGAAATCGAGGACTGGTGGGTTTTGTTACTGTGGGGACTCATTGGCATTACTGCTGGAGTTCTAACATTTGCAGCCCCCAACGTCACTGCTTTGGTGCTATTGTTCTACATTGCCCTCTGGGCAGTTGTCTCTGGCGTCCTTCAGGTGGCCCTTGCTATCCGGCTTCGCAAGGAAATCGAAGGTGAACTCTTTTTGATTCTTGCCGGGGTACTCTCGATAGTGTTCGGTATTATTCTGATTGCCAGGCCTGCGAATGGGGCCCTCGCTGTAGTCTGGATTATCGGTATGTTTGCGATTCTGTACGGTATCACGATGACCATCCTGGCAGTCCGGCTGCGAAGTCTCCGAAGCAGATTGAAGCAGCGACTAGGTCTCTAAACACGAAAATTCGAAGACCGAAAGTATCGAATGGTCGCCAATCAGGATACATATTTCCTGCTGGAGACTCCCCAATCCCAGGCTTTATTGGCAGTGGACTCCGTTGTTCCACCGAAGTCTATTTCACAGTCATTCAGATGCTTCGGGCTGATCAGCCGCAGTGTACTTTGTCATCACTAGTTGGAAACCGATCCGAATGTGCAATTGAGAATCAAATAATTAACGATAACCCCCAGAGCCACAACCTGACCTTCTCGACATGGCGATTCGTGGGCATCGGCTCGACGTATCGATTGATGGCTAGGTAATCCAATTATTCCAAACCTTTGCATCATTTTCCTAAATAATGGTGGCTAAGAATACGATGACATGAACGATAATACTTGAACACCGCCTTGGATCAACTTGAGCTAGTCAAGTTTGACGAGAGCGGTTACAGAGTGCGTATGGAGTCAACACCCAGTCCGAATCCAGAGTGTCCCCGATGTTCCGAGTTGACGCAGAACAAGCTCAGCTGGAAGCGTGTTTGCGTGAAATTGGAACAGATGTTGGCAAAGGCGTTGCGATCGAGTTGTCAACTGTAGGCCCCATGCAATTGTAGTGAGACGTGCATGAAGTCATCGAGATCCATAATTCTTGTCATTCCGTGTTACAACGAGGAGCACCGTCTTCCGTTAGCAGAGTTCAGGAGTTTCTTTAATTTAGTTGGCCAATCTCGCGATACGCACGTTCTGTTTGTCAACGATGGCAGTCGAGACGGCACTCAACAGGTGCTGGATGAACTTACAGCGAACTATCCTGATGCCTGTGCAAACTTGCAATTGAGTACGAACGTTGGCAAAGCGGAAGCTGTGCGGCGTGGCTTCCAGCATGCTTTCCTGGCTAAGCCCCAGACAGTGGGCTACTGGGACGCCGACCTGGCCACACCTTTGAATGAATTGGAACTGCTTCATACAGCTCTATGGCAAAATCCTGATCTGCAACTGGTCATGGGATCACGAGTGAGAATGCTGGGCCGAGTGATTAGTCGCAACGCTCTGCGTCATTACCTGGGAAGAGTGATTGCCACTGCCGTAGCACACACTCTGGAAGCAAGTACCTACGACACCCAGTGTGGCGCTAAGCTCTTCCGTGTGACAGACCGCGTACGCCGCGTTTTTTCCAAGCCCTTCCTAACCCGTTGGCTCTTTGACGTAGAGATCCTGGCCCGGTTCGCTCGCGACAGTCGCCTGGGAAGGCTACCAGGCTTGGAAGAGATCGTCTACGAATTACCCCTGCACCAATGGTGCGATGTTCCAGGCTCGAAGGTTCATCCCTTGGATTTCTTCCGCGCGTTGTACCAACTGGTTCGCATCAGGAACACTTATCTGAAAAGCCCCCCAACAACGCAGGAACTTTACGAACTTGCACAACTCAGTCAGTCAGGCATAGACTATCCGGTATCAAGGGCTGCATGATATCAGATTGGTGATAGGCTTTGGCTAAACATTTATCGTACAGCTTGACTAACCGGATTAATCCTCAACGTTGTGATCGACTTCAAGTTTGCCCCTGGCATTCCTGTTCTACTTCGTCGTAAACCTTCGCTGGATGCTTGTTGGCTGATCTCTACTAGGAATCGTTGAGTGCTTTTCTGCCCGTATTCATCTATGGACTTGATCCAACCCTGACCTTTCCCAGTCAGGAATTTGTTGGCTTGGCAAAGATCGACGGCATTCAGTTTCATGGTCAGGAAGGTTACGTCTTCCCCTAGACCTACACCTGAAGTTTGACCATTCCCAGTATGCTGGCTCACATGGCTGGAGATTCCAATAATCTGCACCTGTTGACTAGCGTGGAGGAAGAAACGCCATGCCGATGCGGGCAGGAGGAATGCGTGGATTTGCATAGGGAATAGAAAGTGTTGTATTCTCGGTCAGGCCGGGATAACGTTGGGAGAGTTTATGCATCAGGCTTGGAGCGAGCGGTTCTTCCCATAGAATTATGCCACCAACACGCTGAAACGTTGCATCGTCCAACCACGGAGATACCGCATTGGTTGGAAAACTAAAGCCCGGTGTACCTGAGGCATAAGCGAGCGGATGATCTGGTGAGAAGACATGTACGTTGCCAGTCAACCAGTATCCCCCTGCAACAATAAGAAGGGGAGTACCATACTTCTCCCGCCAACGACGCGTAACTTCTTCAGATAATGCTTGTGCAGGGAAATCCTGGCGGTACGCCTTAGCAGAGAACTGACGAGCGAAGGACCACCCGGGCAATAGTAGCATCATGAAGATGCTCAATCCCAGTAGGCTTCGCAAGACATACTTCTCGGTTGATGGGCGGAGTTGAAAACAAGAGAGAAGTAGCAACCCTGTCCACGGCCAGTTAGCCATACCCCACATGGAGCGAAGCTGTGCGCCAGTAGTCATCGAAAAGAGAATCTGAATAAGTAACGGCCCGAAGATGAGTGTTGCAATATACCAACGTGCATTTGAAGTTACCGCGTTGTGACGTCGCGTCAAAAACAATCCAAGAATGAGGACGCATGGCGTGACAGCAAACGACTGATTCACCAGGTAGACCAGCACAGATGAAACTCGCGACCAGCAGAGAAGTAACCAAGTGATGAAGTAACTAGTCGATGGCTCGGGGAGCTTATCGATTTTTACAGAGCGTTCCGCAAAGTAGCGGATTGTCGGGAAATTCTCTGAAATCAGCCAGGCGATATGTGGGGAGATGACGAGCACCGAGAAAAGGAGCGCCAGATAAGGTCCACGGCTTCGCCAATGCACTCGCATCCGAGGATTCACCATCATAAAGACTGTCAGGGAAAAGCCAAGCAGCACCGTGCTGTACTTGGACAGGAGAGCGAGTCCCATGAAGATGCCCAGCCCCAGCCAGGAGCGGTATCTGTCATAACGTACAGCATTCCAGAAAGTGAGAGCGACGAGGGCGCTGAAGGTAGTTGAAAGGACATTATGATTAAACTCACCGCTGAGCAGATTGTAGAATGCGATTCCGTCTGTAGCGAGAGCTGCAAGCAACGCTGTCCGAGGAGACAGGACATCTGCAGCTAACTTCCACACCGCCCAGATGGTAACAGCGGTACAGAGGTACGTGAGAAAATAGACGCCAAGTAATGAGCCACCGAACGCATGAAGGGCAAAGTCAGTCAGCCAGGCTGGTAGCGGGGGGTGTTTATGGTAACCCCAATGCCACTCTTGTCCCCAGACAACCATCTCGACGACATCAAGCGGGGCGGTAGTGGTGCAAATGTAAAGAATCAGAGGCCAGGCAATCGTACGGAGAATCAACCACGTCCAGAAAAACCTGACTCTGGAGTTGGAACTACTGGCTGGGTCAGTATCCAGCTCTTGTTGATTATCTTTCATTGGCTAACATCCATGCGCAAGCTTATTTGTAATATCGTCCTTTGGAACCTGTCCCAAGCTTAGTTGAAAGCTCAGCTCCTGGTCTTTTTCTTTCTAGG
>CAYPJB010000189.1:0-1449 GCA_964410845.1 uncultured Bacteroidales bacterium
GACGCTGATCCTGATCTGGTCGTTCATCATGCTGGTGCTGGCTACGCTGACCTCCGCATTGAGTTCCCTGCTGCCTTCCTCCTGGCGACGAACAACCCGAGAGCAACCCGAAGCTGCACTGTCGGTCGAAGGTGGTGAATGCCCCTGGTGCAGCGCGATGATTGAGGCAGGCCCCGTGCTCGATGGAACCCAGCAAGGCGTGTGCTCCAGTTGCGGACGCAACATGGAACGGCGAAACCTCATAGGCTACTGGTCGCCCTGGCAGGCCATCGAAGGAGCAGAACGCCGGCTGACTTCTTAATGAAAGTAATGTGCCCTCGCGATTCCAAGCGAGACCCACCATGGCCATCTACTTCCCCAACAGCGCTAGCGCATTCCGGAGGGGTTCATTCGATATCTGGATGAATCCGTCAAACGGATGATCCAGTTCCAGAACCAGGCATAATGCACTCGCTACCGAGACAGCACAGATGAACAGCGTGATATGGACAACACCATTGTTGGGTGCATACAGCCCAAAACTGAGGAAGGTAATCGTCAGCCAGAAGATCACGACGTATAGAAATACAGGAGCGATAGCGCTGGTCTTTTGAGCAAACATGAGCCAACGGATTTGCCCGATATCCATCGCGATTTTCACTGCCTGCCCCTGAAGGACACGTTGAGCGTCTGTTCTGGGTGCAAGTTGCTCGATCTGGTCAAAGATGATTTCCGACGCGGCATTCGGCTGAACTGACTGCTTCTCCTCTGCCCCCGGCTTGGCCCATATGGCGCCAAGCAGCCGCTCGACGGTGCTTCGCAAGCTGTCTCGAATGGCTTTCGATTCAGGCCCATAATGTGCCAGCGCCCGGTCCAGCAAAACGATGTTGGCTGACAACTGGCCGATTTGGTTCTTTTGTGTGTCGAATGCGCTTTTCGATGAGGAGACCAGCAGGCCCAGGACCAGCGCGCTCATCGTCGCGATCAAGCCAGTGCCTAGCTTGACGAGTTCCTTGGTCTCCGAGCCCACGTGATGCTCGCGCATCCAGGTGCGCAGGTACATACCGATCAACGCACCACCAAGGACACAGCTAAACGCAATGGTTGCAACAGTGATCGAACTCAACGGATGGATCCTTCTGCCGTTTGATATACCTGACGGAGATGTTTTGCTGAGAGGAAGGGGTGCCACATGATCAGGCACCCCACCCTACCGGTGATTCAGCTTCGTTCCTTGATGTCATCCAGCTTGGCGATGATGTTTTCGACTTCCGTCGTAGGCAGTTTCTCTTTGTGCAGCATGTTGCGAATAACTTTCATCGCATTGAGGATCTCTTCGAATTCGTCCTTGGTCACTTCGATGTGCATAGTACCGATGCCCTTTCGTTGGATGATAAGCACTTAAGATATTTTACGAAAGAGCCCAGTCATGCAGTAGTAGGAACCAAGAGCCGCGCACGAAGTAAGCGG
>CAYPJB010000189.1:1549-8575 GCA_964410845.1 uncultured Bacteroidales bacterium
CTTCGATGCTATGCCGCTTACTTCGTGCGCGGCTCTACGCATACCTGCAGTGACAGCGTTAGTGACATCATATCATGAGTAGTTCAGGTTACCTGCACGAAGGAGCAACGATTGCCCGGTTGGTGGACCTCACTCGATGCCGTCACGCGCAGGAATTTCCTGCTCGAGTTGATCTATTGCATCGGCGCGGGTGTCGTCAGTGGGCTGGTCCTCGTCGCCCAGGTGGTTGCTGTCGGTTCGCTGGGTGATCGCAGCCTGGCAGCCACGGTGATGGTTGCCGCTCAACCTGCGCTCGCCCTGCTGCTGCCCTTCTGGGCCCAGGCAGCACGTACCTATCGCCTGTTCGATCTCGCCCTCCTCGGTGCCGCCCTCCGCTGTCTGCCCATGCTCCTGGTGGGCTGGATCGATCAACCCTGGCAACTCGCCAGCGTCGTCATCGGCTACTATCTCTTCGGCGGCCCTGCTACCCTCGCCATCCCGTCTCTCTACAAGTACACCTACCCGGACGAGCACCGGGGCAAGATCATTGGCATCCTCCGCCTCGTGCAGAACGGGATGACCGTTCCCGTCCTCGTCGGCGTCTCCCTCTGGTGCGATGCAGAACCCAGTGCGTACCAGATTGCCTACCCACTGGGCGGCGTCGTGGGGTTGCTGGGCGTCATGATCTACAGCCTGCGGACTATTTCCAGTGATGACCCCGCCCTCCGCCGTCTTCGCAGCGAGCCCGCCACCTGGCACGGCATGAGGCAGGTCATTCACCACGATCTCTCCTTCGGCCTCTTCCAGGCGACGATCTTCCTCACCGGCGCCGGGTTTCTGCTCAGCCGCGGGGTCTGGCTCTACCTCCTCCGTGAACACTTTCAGCTCTCGCAGTTTTCCATCACGCTGCTGGTGATGATCTTCCCCGTCATCCTGGGTGGCATCACTTCGCCGTTCTGGGGTTGGCTCATCGACCGCACGTCGCCTGTCGCCGGCCGGGTGGCGTTCGCCCTCATGGGCATTCCCGCCTACTTTGCTCTCTTCGCCAGCTTCTACTGCGACTGGCTCGCGCTCGCCTTCATCGGTGCGGCCCTGCGCGGCATCGTCCTGGGGGCGGCAGAAGTTTCCACGACGACAGGCAATCTCTACTTCGCCGAGAAACCCGAACGGGCAGCCCTGTACGAAAGCATCAGTTCCGTCTTCCAGGGCCTGCGTGGCATGACCATGCCCCCGCTCGGCTGGGCCCTCTACCAGTCGCTCCTCTGGCTCGGCTGGTCCACTGCCTTCATGTTCCTGGCCCCCCTGGCCTTCAACCTCTGGAGCCTCGCCCTCGCCTGGAAGCTCTGGAAGCAGGATCAACACGAACGCATCCATGCCGAGTCCACCATCGGCGACGAACTCGATGAATCGACGGAACACGTGTAACGCCCAGCGCCGCGAACATGTCAGGAGCCGCGCACGAAGTAAGCGGAAGTAAAAGGCAACAGAAAATAAATCACTTTGTCCCACGTCCGCTGTGCTATAGTTATGGCAACAAGATGACTCCCACGCACTATGCCGCTTACTTCGTGCGCGGCTCCTATGCGGCTCCTATGCGGCTCCACGCGGCTCAACACATGGCGCTCGCCTACTTCATCACCTTCACCACATATGGCACCTGGTTGCCGGGCATGGCCAAGGGATCCGTCGATCGCGAACACAACGCCTTTGGAACTCCCTGGGTGCCTGCTGATGAAGAACGAGAACGCCTGGCCCGCGAAGCCATGGTGCAAGAACCCTATGTGATGAGACAGTCGGAACGAGACATGGTTTGCCAGGCCATCGTCGGGTTAGCCACAGATCGACACTGGCAGTTGCTGGCCATGCACGTCCGCAGCAATCACGTGCATGTGGTCATAGCAGCCGATCGCGATCCGGAGCGGATCATGAGCGACATGAAAGCACGGGCTTCGCGGGACCTCGTTCGTGCCGGCTTTGGCACTGCCGACCGACGACGCTGGACCAGGCATGGCAGCACCCGACATCTCTTTCGTGAAGCTGACATCTGCAACAAAGTACGCTACACGTTAAATGAACAGGGAGAACGCATGGCCTGGTACGTCCATCCCGAATGGAACCACTGTCTCGAAGAGCCGCGCACAGGTCAAGAGCCGCGCACGCAGTAAGCGGCCCATCCGCAACAACCAGAAAATAACACCTCCACCGAATCCTGTGTTACAGTTACAGGCAACGGATCTTCCCCATGCTTCCCCTGCCGCTTACTGCGTGCGCGGCTCCTGGCGTGCGATCGTGCACGTCGCTCACCTGCACATTCCTGCCAAATACCCTTTAGTATCGCTGGCAATTTCCCTACTTCAGGGCTAGACTGATAGATACCACTAGTCTTTGAGCGCCAGCACGATGTCCTACGATATCAATCAATCGCAAGGCATGTATAACGATGGGCGAAATCAGATGGCCGGGCAACCGCCACTGAATCAGCCTGTTGCTCCTGCAGATATCCCCATTGTCCCCGAAGAGGGCATGTGGCGGAAATTCTCGTCACACTACGAATTTCCCATCTCGATTCTGCTGGCCGTCCTCTTGCACGTGTTCGCCGTGCTGCTGGTCATCGCCTACATGGCTCTCGCCTTCTACTTCGGCGATCCCAAGCCACCCGATATGGAAACCATCGTCATCGCGGGTGGTGGTGGCGAAGGCGACGGCGCGGAAGAAGAATTCAAGCCCGAACTCAAGGACGATATCAAAATCGAACTGGAAGACGTCAATACCGTCATCCCACCCGATGTCATCCCTGACACGATCATCCCCAAGAAGAACGAATTCGAACTCGAAGCCCAGAAGAAACGGCCCGGCGACATTGGTAAAGGCGGCAGCGGCTCCGGAGGCGGCAAAGGCACCGGCTTCGGCACGGGTACCGGCTCAGGTGTGGGTGCTGGCGTCGAAAAGGGTGGCCGTCTCGACCGTGCCAAACGCTGGCTCATCAACCTCGCCTACGAAGATCCGGAAACCTTCATTGAAAAGCTGTCCAACCTGAAGATCGTGGTAGGCACCCGCTTCAACAACGGCCGGTTCTTCATCTTCGAGAACCTCACCACCACGCCACCTGTACCCTACAAGGAAATGAGCCCCGAAGAGTTCCAGGCCTACATGCAGAAGGCACAGAAGATTTTCGTCTCGAACCGTAACCGTGCTGCCTGCGAAAACTTCGGCCTCGGCGTCAACATTGCAGAACGCCCCATTCAGATCTTCATGCTCATCCCGCAGGACATGGAGAATGCCATCCTCGCCAAGGAAGAGAGCTACCATGGTCTGAAGGAAGCAGAAATCAAGCGACGCAAGATCGTCACCCAGTTCAATGTGAAACGCACCGGCAGCGGGTGGGAAGTCACCGTGAAGGATTCCAAGGTCGATCCCACGCTGAAGTTCCTCGACGATCCTTCCAATACTCCTGAAAAGAAGTAAGGAGCAGGGCATTGGCAGGATCGCTCACCTTCGTCATTCCCGTTTTCAATGAGGAAGGAAGCCTGCAGCAACTCGCCCGGGAAATCATCGCTGCTATGGCCTGCCACACCGATACCTGGCGGGCCATCTTCGTTGATGATGGCAGCACCGATGGCTCCTGGAATCTGATTCAGCAGATCACTCGTGAGCACCCCCAGTTCGAAGGCATTCGCCTCCGCAAACGCTTTGGCAAATCCGCTGCCCTCGCTGCAGGCTTCCAGCACGCCAGCAGCGACTACCTTGTCATGCTCGATGGCGATCTCCAGGACGACCCCGCCGAGATCCCTGCCATGCTCCAGCTCATGACCGACGAGAAGCTGGATCTCGTCAGTGGCTGGAAGAAGGAACGGCACGACCCCTGGCACAAGGTCTTCCCCAGCCGCGTTTTCAATGCCATGGTCAGCTACATCACCGGCGTCAAGCTGCACGATCACAACTGCGGCCTGAAGGTGATGAAACGCGACGTCGCCCGGGAAGTGCAGTTGTATGGCGAACGCCATCGGTTCATCCCCGTGCTCGCTGTCGCCCGGGGCTTCACCGTAGGCGAGAAAGTCGTTCGCCATCGGCCGCGTCAGCATGGCTCCTCGAAGTATGGCATGGGGCGGTTCTTCAAAGGCTTTCTCGATCTCGTCACCGTCCGCTTCCTTACCAGTTACGAACATCGCCCGCAGCATCTGCTTGGCATCCTCGGCATGCTCTTCGCTGCACTCGGCGTCGCGGGCATGGGCTACCTGGCCATTGACTGGTTCCGGCCCGGCCACACCCCCTTGCAACAACGCCCTCTGCTGACGTACAGTGTCGCCAGCCTCCTCCTCGGCGTGCAGTTCTTTTCGATGGGACTGCTCGCGGAACTCATCACCGCCCAGCGCCGCCGCCCCGAAGACTGTTACAGCATCGCCGAAAGAACCCGCCAGGACTGATGTCTGCCAAGAATGAGCCCGTTCGGAGTACCCGATGGAACCCAGCCTCCACCATGACCCCACCGCTCACCTCCGCCACACCGTCTATGGCCTCTTCATTACCATCGCCTTCGGCATGATGGTCGGCCACATCGTCGGCGTGGAACGCTCCGGCCCTTCACCCATTCATGGCGACAACGACCGCTCCCGCTGGGCCACCATCCGTTCGCTGGTTGAAAAGCACTCGTACACCATCGGCATGCGCGCCTACTTCGACGAAGCAGGCACCATCTTCGCCGACGAAGGCCAGATCATCGAACCTGGCTGGGGCACCATCGATAAAGTGCTCGACCCCACTCCCGGCTGGCGTAATCCCGATCCCAAGCCCGGCGAAGCCCGCTTTGCCAAGTACTACTACTCCAGCAAGCCCCCCCTCCTCTCCACGGTGCTCGCCGGGGAGTACTGGCTGCTGAACAAGCTCTTCGGCTGGTCGCTGGCGGATGAGGGCAAATGGTACATCGTCCGCACCACCCTCGTGACCATCGCAGCCATCCCCTGGCTCATCGCCCTCGTGCTGATGGCGAAGCTCATCGACCGCCTGAGCACCAGCGATACTGCCCGTCTGGCAGCGATGGCTGCTGTCTGTTACTGCACCTTCGTCAATCCCTTTGCGAATACCTTGAACAACCACAGCATCGCCGCCTGGTCGGTGATCTTCGCCATGTACCCGGTGCTGAGTGCGAGTTTGAAACAACAGCCGATCAGCTTCATCGGTGCTCTGGCCGCTGGCTTCTGGGCCGCCTGGACTGTGACAGCCGAACTGCCCGCTGCTGCCTTTGCCGGGCTGCTCGGTCTGTGGATACTAGTTCAGCAGCCCCGGGCACTGATCCCCTACATCCTCGGCGTACTTCCCATCCTCGTCGGCTTCCTCCTCACCAACTACCTCGCCATCGGCACCATCATCCCCGCCTACGAAAAGTTCGGCACCGAGTGGTACAACTACACCGGCAGCCATTGGCACCCCGATAACCTGAAAGGCATTGATAAGCCCAAAGACTCCACCCCGGTCTACCTGTTCCATCTCACCTTCGGCCACCACGGCCTCTTCTCACTGACGCCGATTTTGCTCATCGCCCTCGCTGGCCTGATCTGGCCTCGGAGTGGTGACCCGGCGACCAGCCGTGCCCGTACCATCATCGGCTGGGGCACCCTGTTCATGTCACTCGTCATCCTCGGCTTCTACCTGACCAAGACCGAGAGTTACAACTACGGCGGCTGGTGCTGCGGTCCTCGCTGGTTCATCTGGCTCACCCCGCTCTGGATTCTCGGCTCCCTGCCTATGCTTGATCGCCTGATGGCCACCTCTTGGGGCCGCCTCGTTACCTATGTCGCCCTGGCCTGGTCCGCCATGAGCGTCGCCTACCCCATGTACTCCGCCTGGCGCCACCCCTGGCTCTACATGCTGCTGCAACACCTGAAACTGATCGATTACAACTAACACAACTTAGCCCCCGGCGAGTCGCCGGGGGTGGTTCGTGCGAAAAAACTGACGCCCCAGGAGCGGCGCGACGTGAGTCCGCCGGTGCGTGTGCAATCGCCTTGCATCTTCCACCGGCGACCTGACGGTGCGCCGCTCCTGGTTCAATAAACCGATCCAATTTCTCAGTTTCCTTTTGCTTCCTCGCCTGCATCACCTATGATCATGCATACCGCAAACTCGCCCACCGCTGTTTTGCTTATGCTTCGCAGCTGATTTTACTCTACACCTTGATGAACGAAGCGAGAACCTCATGAAGCTATGGCTGTCCGCCGTGCTGGCTGTTGTGTTGTGCCCAGGGCTCACCCTGGGACAAAGTTTTATCGAGAGTTTTGAGACCGGCCTGCCCACAGGCTCGCTTCCTAACCATGCAGCGCCAGGGGCATCGCTGGTACTCTCTTCTGGCACCTGGCATGCTTTCAACAATTCCTCGCCCGTGGGAATTACTGGAGTATTTCAGCAGAACCTGGCCGGTGGGGTCTTTGGTCCGGACCCCTCTGCCGGTACCAACTACGCTGCCATGAATTTTAATAGCACATCTGGTGTTGGTACCATCGACACCTACCTGATGAGCCCCACGTTGACCTTCACCAATGGCGATGTCATCAGTTTCTTCACTCGCACTGTTCACACACCGTCTTTCCCCGATCGTCTGCGTCTGGTCCTCAGCACCAATGGCACCAGTACCTCACCTGCTGACTTCACCACGGTCCTGCTGACGATAAATCCTGGACTGACCACCACGGGTTATCCCGCAGCGTGGACGAACTTCAGTGCTACCATCACCGGCTTGGCTGGCCCCACTTCCGGGCGTTTCGCCTTCAACTACAACGTCACCAACGGTGGCCCCAGTGGTGCCAATAGCGATTTTATTGGCATTGATCTGGCCTCCTACAGTGCAGCCGTCCCCGAACCGACCACCTGGGCATTGATGGGCCTTTCCTTGACGGGTGCCGCTGGCTACCTGTATCGGCTCCGCTCGAAAAAGAAACACTTGAATAACCTGGCCCTGAGTGCTGCACGATAGCCATCCTTCCATCTGCCAACCATCCAGCCCACAGCAACCCGCTGTGGGCTTTGTTCTTGTTAGCCCCCGGCGAGTCGCCG